>PKZR01000359.1:11660-18058 GCA_003133815.1 Limisphaerales bacterium
CCCAATGACCGAGGGAACTCCCTCAATGATCGGGGAAGTTCCCTGAACGGCTGGGGGAACACCCGGAATGGTCTCGGGAACCCGTAGAATGAATCCGGGAACTCGGAGAAGATCGGCGGCAACACCCAGCCTGGCTCCCGGAACGCGAGACAAACTTCGACGTAACCGCGAAATGCCGCCGGGAAGAAGCCTCATTCATTTTCCATCGCATGAAACTACAAATTGAAATGGAACCCGGTTTTGCCCAGACTCTGCGCGTGAAAGCCGCCGTCCTCCACGGGAGGGAAAAAATCATCGTCGAAGAAATCGCGCCGGCCGCCCTCAAGCCCGGCGAAGTCCTCATCCGCATCGAAGCCGCGCTCACCTGCGGCACCGACCTGAAGGTATTCAAACGCGGCTACCACGCGAAGATGATCGTCCCGCCCGCCGTCTTCGGCCATGAGCTGGCCGGGGTCGTTTTGGAGTTGGGAGATGGAAGTTCGGAGTTGGGGTGGAAAATCGGGGACCGTGTCGTCACCGCCAATTCAGCGCCGTGCGGCGATTGTTTTCATTGCCACGCCGGACAGGAAAATCTCTGCGAGAATTTGCTGTTCCTCAACGGTGCCTATGCGGAATCCATCGTCGTCCCCGCGCGCATCGTCCAAAAAAATCTTCTGCGGCTGAAACCGGAGACGGATTTCCGCGATGCCGCGCTCACGGAGCCGCTCGCGTGCGTCGTGCAGGGAATCGAGGATTTGAAATTATGCGCGGGACAAAATGTTTTGATTCTCGGCGCTGGGCCGATTGGGCTGATGTTCATCGCACTCGCAAGAAATATCGGCTGCAACGTCACCGTCGCCGGACGCCGCGCCGCGCGGCTGGACGCGGCGAAAAACCTTGGCGCGTCGCAAGTCGTTGACATCGGCGACGGCGGCGATCTGGTTTCAAAAGTCCGCGCAGCCACGCACACGCATTTTGACGCGGTGATCGAGGCCGTCGGAAAACCGGAGGTCTGGGAGGCCGCCGTGCATCTCGTGCGCAAGGGCGGCGCGGTGAATTTTTTCGGCGGCTGCCCGTCCGGCGCGACCATCACGCTCGACACGACGCTCATCCATTATTCCAACCTCACACTGCTGGCGAGTTTCCATCACACGCCGCACACCATCCGCCGCGCGCTGGAATACATCGAGGCCGGCGTGATCCGCGCGAAGGATTTTGTGGACGGCGAATGCGCGCTTACGCAACTGCCGGAATTGTTCAAGTCAATGGCCGCCGGAAATCATGCCATCAAGACGTTGATCAAGGTGCATGAATAATGCGAATGTGAATTACCAAACCAAAATGACGGATGACTAAAGAATGGGCCAGCGGGAACAAGCCATTGCGCTTTGCCTGCGCTGGTTTAGATTTTGCAGGTGGAAGTTTGCCAATCCATCCAATGCCCGTTTTGCGGCCAGTCGTCGGAGGTGGCGATTGACACGAGCGTGCCAAGCCAGCGCTTCACTACGGATTGCGAGGTGTGCTGCCGCCCGTTCGAGGTGACGGTGGAATGCGAGCCGGGCGAAATCCTGGGCGTGGACGTGTCAGGCAACTGACCGAAAAGGATTGCCCGAAGGGATTTTCGCAGGTAGATTCCCCGCCCTTTGGTCGCACCCATAGCTCAATTGGATAGAGCGGCTGACTACGGATCAGCAGGTTATAGGTTCAACTCCTATTGGGTGCACCAGCCTTCGCCCTGCTGGCTTTCGGTCCGGCAAACCGCCGATTTCAGTCGAGATGGAAAACTTCCTTGAGCGGCTTTACGACGGGCGAATTGTCGGGATTCACATCCATCAGCGGAGCCATGGCGTTCCACCACTTGCGGACAATTGGAGAATTCGGCAACGCGGCGGCGGTGTTACCGTCGCTTAATTTTTGCACGGCGAAAAGCGTGAGCGTTTCCTCGTCGAGGAAGATGGAATAATCAGAAACGGCCGCCGCGCGGATTTCTTGCGACAGTTCCGGCCAGATTTCGTCGTGGCGCTTTTTGTATTCCACCGCCACGCCCGGCTTCAACTTCATCTTGAAAGCGTTGCGCTGCATTTTATTGCGCGGCGTGGCTCTTCAACCATGCACCGTAGCCGATGATGATCGTCGCGAGAACGAGCGTGGCAATGCCGCCGCCGATGAGCAGATGCGCCTTTTTGCTGGAGCCTTTCCATTCGTGGAAAATCCAACCCCACATCGTCGCAAAAATAATGATGCTGGACATGTGCAGCGTCCAGGAGGCGAAATCGTATTTGCCCATTTGCGTCGCGCCCATCGTGTAGAAAAAGAACTGGAAATACCAGGTCGTGCCGGCGAGTGCGGAGAAGAGATAATTCGGCAGCACCGGGATTTTCAAATCGGTGACCTGGCCGGAAGCCGCGACATCGCCGGGGCCGTGTTCTCCGCTGCCGGTGCCGCCGTGATGCGCGTGTTCCTGTTTGACGTGCGAGGCGAAATACTGATAGCCGCTCTTGTTTTTGATGTTGAGCAGCAGGCACCAGATGAAGTTGGTGGTGAAACCGCCGAGCAGCAGCACGGGCAACGCGGGCAGGCCAGTCCAGATTTTATTCGTGCCTGCGGCGAGAGAGGCGGCATTGATGTCCTTGCCGGCCTGAAGTGCAAAAGCGAAGCACGCGCTCATGATGCCGCAGAACGTGGCGACCGCGATTCCCTTCTTGAAACTGAATTCCTTGATGGATTTCTGCTTCTGTTCAGCAGGCATCTCCTGTTCCTTCGTGAAGCCTGCCAGCGCCGCGATGGCGATGCCGAACAAGCAAACCGCGACGCCCGCGAGCGTGACCTTGCCTGAAGTGGACTGGGCGATGTCAACAATGCTCGGGCTGTTCGCGAACACAAAATAATCCGGCTTGAAGTATTTGAAGATCGGTGGCACCAGCGTGCCAAATGCAGCGCAATAGCCCAGCGCCACGCCCGTGCCGAGGGACAATCCCAGAAAGCGCATTGTCAATCCATAGGTCAAACCACCAAAACCCCACAACATCCCGAAGAAATAAGTCCAGAAGAGCGTGCCGGCGGACTGCTGCTTCAAAACGCCGAAAAGGTCGTTCGTCATGAAATACGCGAATAGCCACGGGCAGATGATCCATGAAAAGAAACCGCCGACGAGCCAGTAGGTTTCCCACGACCACTTTTTTACGCCCTTGTAAGGAACATAAAAACTTCCGGAGGCCAGGCCGCCGCACCAGTGTAGAAATACGCCGAGAAATGGATTGCCCATAATTTTATTAGTTTGAGTTGGCCGTTAAGCTGCAAATTTATACCCGCTGCGACAAGACATTTTTTTCATAATCTTTAACATCCGTCAGCCAGTGTTCGCCGACCGGAACGCCTTTGCTTTCGCAGTAATAATCCCAGACCGCGCCGAACGGCAGCGTCTTGGCCTCTTCCTGCAACGCGAGGCGCGTGGTGAAATCGCCCGCCGCCTCGGCCGTGCGGATGAGTGGCGTTTCCAGCAGCGCGATGAGCAGCGCGCGCAGCATATTACGCGTGCCAATGGTCCACGCGGCGACGCGGTTGATGCTCGCGTCAAAATAATCCAGTCCGATGTGAACGCGCTTTTCAAAGCCGTTCACGGCGATTTCGCGGGCGATGGCCAGCAAATCATCGTTCAAAATAACAACGTGATCGCTGTCCCACCGCACACCGCGGCTGACGTGCAGCAAAATTTCCGGCATGAATTGCAGCACGCTGGAAATCTTGTCCGAAATACTTTCCGTCGGATGATAATGGCCGGCATCGAGCGTCAGCACTTTTTTGCGGCTGACGGTGTAACCGAGATAAAATTCATGCGAACCGACGACAAAACTTTCGCTGCCGATGCCGAACAGCTTCGGCTCGACGGCGTCGAGGTTCAGCTTCGGCGAAATCGGTTTCTTGAAAATCGCGTCGAGCGATTCGGCCAGCCGGGCGCGCGGATCGACGCGGTCGGCGGGCGTGTCTTTCAGGCCGTCGGGAATCCACACGTTCGTCACGCAGGTTTTGCCGAGCGCGTTGCCCATCGCCGCGCCGATTTCGCGTGAGCGGATGCAATGCTCAATCCAGAACTTGCGAATGCCTTTGTCCGCGTTGGACAGCGTGAAACCATCCGCCGCTTTCGGATGCGAGAAGCAAGTCGGATTGAAATCGAGGCCCAGGCCATTTTTCTTCGCCCAGGAAATCCAGTTCTTAAAATGCGCCGGCGTGATTTCGTCGCGGTCCACTTTTTTGCCGCCGAACTCGCCGTAGAACGCGTGCAGGTTCAAACGATGTTTTCCCGGAATCAGCGAATAAGCTTTTTCGAGATCGGCGCGGAGTTCGTCCGGCGTGCGCGCCTTGCCGGGATAATTGCCGGTGGCCACCAGCCCGCCGCCGAGCGTGCCGCCGAAATTTTCAAAGCCGCCCACGTCGTCGCCCTGCCAGCAGTGCAGCGAGATGGGAATGGCGGCTAAAGTTTTTAGTGCGTGGTCAACATCCACGCCGAGACCGGCGTAACGTTCCTTCGCAAGAGTGAATGAGGTGTTCAGGTTTTTATTTTGCGTTTGCATGGGCGGAATAAGTGGAAACGAAAACAGGCTGCCGAAAAAACGGTCCGCAGTCAAATCAAACACAGCATTTGCATTTGTTTGCCGTTGATGCAAAATGAGGCGCACCCAATTGATATTTATGATGAAGATTTGCAGGACAATTGTGCCGATTTTGATTTTACTGGCTTTGAATGTGACGCCTGCCTTGTTCGCACAAGCCGGTCGCGCCGCCGCACCCGACCGTCCGGAATTGATTTACAAGCCGCGCGGCAATTTTGAAGACAGTGTCGCGCGACCGTTGCGTTACTGGCCAATCGCCGGAGATTTTGTCATCACGAACGGCGCGGAATTTTTCAACCGCCCGCTGTATTGCCTGAACTCCGCGTTCCGCATTGACGGCGGCGACAAGCCGGAATTCTCGCTCTACCTGCCGGGACGCGGCGGCAACTTGCGTCTAGGAATCAAGACGAGCGCCGGAATAAAATGGCTAAATGACGCGCGGCAAATCGTCACCCGTTATCGCGCAGGTTCGCTGATTTACGAAATTCGCGATCCGCTGCTTGGCGGCGGCGAATTGATCTTGACCACGCTGCCATTAAGCGAAACCAAAGGCATGATTCTTCGCGCCGAATTGTCCGGCGCAGAAAATCCGGTTCAGTTCATCTGGGCGTTCGGCGGCGCGAACGGCATGCGCGGCTCGCGCGACGGCGACATCGGCTGCGAGCGCCAGCCGGTTTCGGAATTTTTCCAGCTGCGAGCGGAGCAATGCCGTGACGATGTTTTTTCCATTGCCGCGAACACGTTCACGCTCCGCGACAACAAAACCACCATTGCCGGTGTCGCACCCTCCGGCGCGCAGTTATTTGTGGGCAATGCAGCGGATTGGAATTCACCGGATGCGTTGCTGTCCTCGACAAATTCCGAGACGCCTTTGCTGGTCGGCCAAGCCGCATTGCAAAACGGCCAGCCGGTTTTCTTCGCACTGCAACAACTGTCGGTTGCAGGCGCGGATGAACTGCCTGTTTATCGCGATGTGAGCAAAAATCAATTTGCCGACACGAACGGCCAGCCGGTTTCAATTTATGCGGTGTCCGATTTGCCCAAAGTTTTTGATCAAGCTGAAAACCATCGCCGCGCCATTGCTGAGAAAGTGGTGGTCGAAACGCCGGATGATTACATCAATGCGGCGGCGGCGGCACTGAATATTGCAGCCGACGCGGTCTGGGACGACAAGCAGCAGGCGTTCATGCACGGTGCGGTTGCGTGGCGCACGCGCCTGCTCGGCTGGCGTGGAGAATACGCCGGCGATGCGCTTGGCTGGCACGAACGCACAGCGGCGCACTTCGCCGGCTTTGCAAAAAATCAAAATGTGAGTCCAATTCTCGAAACCATTCCGCCGCCAGACGAACAATTTAATCTCGCGCGCAGCGAGGCCGCCATTCATTCCAACGGCGACATGTCGAAAAATCATTACGACATGAACCTCGTCGCCGTGGACGCGTTTTTCCGGCATCTGCTTTGGACGGGCGACACGAATTATGCCGCAGAAATGTGGCCGGTCATCGAGCGGCACCTCGCTTGGGAACGCCGTTTATTCCGCCGTGAATTCGGCCCCGACAAACTGCCGCTTTACGAAGCCTATGCCGCGATTTGGGCCAGTGACGATTTGAACTACGACGGCGGCGGCACCGCTCATGCGAGCGCGTATAATTATTTTGCCAACACCATGGCCGCGCGCGTCGCAAAAATTCTCGGCAAAGACCCGACGCTTTATCAGAACGAAGCGGATTTGATTTTGCGCGGCATGAATAAATATCTCTGGCTCGCTGACGAGGGAAATTTTGGCGAGAACAAGGATTTGCTCGGCCT
>PKZR01000195.1 GCA_003133815.1 Limisphaerales bacterium
GCGCTGGGCGGGAGCACCGGCCAGAGCGACTGGTCCGCCCCCAGCTCCAGCATCGTGGACTGACCTTGCGGTCGGCCACCATTAGGCGGCGCAGCGCGCCGACCTACCTTGAAAAAATCAAGCCGGAACGGGAAACCTTTCCGGCCTTTTTTATTTTTGGATGAATGCGGAAGCAACTCGGTTTGAAATTTATTTTCTGACAATCCAAATCCCTGCGACCTAAATAGCGACCGGAAAAAAGCATCTGTATCTTCCCCACACCAGATGGGAAGAATGAGCGAATGCGTACGCAAGGAACGCCTTCATGATTTATAAACTTCGCAGCGGGAGCCGCAGGTTTTTGGACGATTCCACGGCATTTTCGCCAGCAACAACGCCAGCCCGCAGCAGCCGGTGATGCCGGCAAACAAAAGCCCGCAGCCGGTGATGAGCGGGATGACGGCAAACCACGGATTGACCGCCAATGCCAGCGCCGCGCCGGTGGCGGAAACGATTCCGATGCCGATTTGAACCTGACGCATGAGCGGAAGAACCTTGCTCTCGCCCCGGTTCACCGGCAGCCCGGCGTCCACCCATGCCTGCGTGCCGCCTTCCACAAGGACACAACCTTGCACTCCCGCCCGCTCCAGCTTGTCAATGGCCTTGCGGGCGCGCCCGCCGGACTGGCAGAGGATGTAAAGCGGTTTGTCCGCCGCGCCGCGCTCACGGCAAAACGCGGCGGGGTCGAGTTCGTCTAGCGGGACGAGTTTTGCGCCGGGCACATGGCAGGCGGCAAATTCGCCGGGCGTGCGCACATCGAGCAGTTCGGCGGTCTGCCCTGCGGCAAGGCGGCGGCTCAGTTCCAGGACGGTCACGGAAGTTTTTGGTTGAACATCAGTCATAATCATTGTATGATTATATGACTATTTAGTTATATGTCAAACGGAAAAATCAAACGAAAGATGACCGACGCGGAACTGGAGCGGATTGCGCTGCATTTCCGGCTGCTGGGCGAGCCGATGCGCCTGAAAATCCTGCAGGCGGTCTGCCAGGAACCCCTCACGGTGAACGACATCGTGTCCGCCGTCGGGGCGACACAGGCCAATGTCTCCAAGCATTTGGCCCTGCTGGCCGCCGCTGGCATCCTCACGCGCGAGAAAGCCGGCCAATGCGTCTATTACGGCATGAAGGACCAGTTGACGGTGAAGATGTGCGAACTGGTTCGCAGCAATTTAACGGATTAGCCGGGATACCTTTTGTGCCATCCTGCCGGCAGGGGCGGTATGCGTGATGCCCGCACGATTCCCATAAATAAATGGAAATTCGTCCGACCGGTGATATTCTCGCATTGTGCATTACCATGAATGAGAATCACGACACTCCTACGGATCCGCGCATCTACATGGCCGCCGAACGCACCTTTCTTGCNNTGGTCAATCTCTTTGCCGCCATCCGGCATCATCGTTATGTCAAAGCACTGGATCGCGGCCAGTTCAGGCAGGCATACGGGCTGGCTTTCACGTTTTTGGTCGCTGGATTTCTCGTAACATGCGGATTGGCCGTGGCTGTTTATCTGGCGGTTTTGTGGTGACGCGAAATTTTCCAGCAATTGTTTCAAGCCGGGGTTGTCGTCACATTGTCATAACATAAAAGCCTCAAAACCAGGTTTTGCGGAGATGACAAAAAATCATCTTGCCCGGATCAATTGATGCCGGCAGTTGCACGCCAGCCCACGGGATTGCCATCGGGCAGGCTGACGAGTGCATCCTTTGATACATTTGCCGGGCGCGCCCACCGGTCATCCAGATGGACTTTTGTGATTTGACCCCGGCTGATCGTCACCGGCACTTTGACATTAAGGTAACCCTGTGCCCGGGCCTTTACGAAATACTTTCCGGCCGGCAGGGCCACCAATTGGGGAGCTTCCTCATATTTCCCCGTGCTGTTTTCCACGTGTTGCACCAGCTTCCCCTGTAGATCGTATATGGAATACCCTGCGTGCTGATACCATGTGGGATTGTTGCCCTCGGTGCGCCCGGCCATGCGGGAGAAAACCTGCAACCTTCCATCGGCAGCCATGTATTGGCCGCCAAACGGATCGGGTCCGACGGGTCCAAGCGCAACCGGTGTGGACGAGCATCCGGCCAGTAGTAAAACCGTGCCGGCGACCAGGAGAATATGTATGCGTTTCATAAAGTTCCATGCCTTTCATTTCGGGAGAGGTGTCCGCCCTCGGAAGGAGGCGGACTNNCTCTCTCGCATTCTAAGTAAATCACATGAACATTAAAATTGTCTGAAGCCAGGATTAAAATGCTACGGCAGGGCAGGCCTTTCCCTTTTCACCAGCATTTTCTCTCCAAGATAATTTTGTTTCTGAATTTGCCGCTTATTGTCATTTGCGACGATACTGAAGTAGACTGCAGTCAAGGCGGATTCAACCGGCGGGATTTCCAGCACAGTCACAATTTGCCTGCCTTTGTCATTCTTGTCGCCACGATGCAACCAGCCATAACAGCATTTGGCCTTGGGATGTCCCTTCAGATTAAAAACTTCAACGTCACCCTTCCAGACCGTTTGGCCATGCAACACTTCATGGACAGGCACGGTTTTATGCCAGAGCGCACCGCAACCGTGCAGTTGCATTATCGCCGCTTCAAGGCGGGCTATGTTATCCCATTTTTTCATCATAAGAATTTAATGTGCTCTCAAATCTAATTTACATTTGGAAAATTAAAATCACGTGAAAGGCAGATTAAATTGTGACTCGGGCGTGGCGGGGGTGTTTCTGAATGAAATTTAATCAAGTCTTTACGCCATTTTAATAAACGTTTGGTCTATTACTTTGTCGAAGTAACATCGTTTATGAGAATCTTGCTGGCGGAGGACGAAAAGAAGGTGGCTGACATAATTGTGCGCGGCCTTAAGGCGGAGCGCTATGCCGTGGATGTACATCACGACGGACAGGGTGCTTGGGAAGCCGCCAGCACCTACGATTACGACCTCATCATCCTGGATTTGATGCTGCCCGGTCTGACCGGCACGGAAATCCTTGAAAAAGTCCGGCGCAAGAACCATCACGTCCCCATCCTGATACTCACGGCGCGCGACGGCATGGCCGACAAGATAAAAAATTTTGAGTCGGGTGCCGATGACTATCTCACCAAGCCGTTTGCCTTTGCCGAGCTGCAGCTGCGCGTCAAGGCGTTGTTGCGGCGCGGGCCGGTGAACCGCTCCAGCGTGCTGCGCGTTGCCGACCTGGAAATTGACCGGCTTTCGCAAAACGTCCGGCGGGCCGGAAAAAAAATCGAACTCACCGCCAAGGAATACGCGCTGCTGGAATATCTGGCCACGCATCCGGGCCGTGTTTTCTCGCGCACGATGATCATCGAGCACGTATGGGATCAAAGTTTCCAGGGGCTGACCAACATCGTGGATGTTTATGTGCGCCATCTGAGGGAAAAGGTGGATGACACGTCATCTGTAAAACTGCTGCGCACCGTGCGTGGCGTGGGCTACAGCCTGAATGACGGTACACAGACATGAACATGCGCTCCATCAGCTTCCGTTTGGTCGCCTGGTATGCGGGATTGCTCGCCGGGATTTTTATGCTTCTCTGTGTGGTGCTGTATCTCGATCTGCGTCATTTTCTGGAAAAAGACCTGGCGGAATCGCAGGGCCGCCGCACGCGCCAGATTGCCAATACGCTGCTGGTGCATGTCAAACAAACCGGCGAGGCCAACGTCGCCAGCCAGACAAAGGACTGGTATGAGCCGGAAATCAACGACCGTTTTATCCGCATCACGCGCACAGATGGCACGCAGGTCTATGTTTCCGGCACGCCTAATGACGGCAGTTTCGATCCGGCGGAAGTCCCTGTTTTCCCGCCGGCGGCGGAAACGGAATCTTATCGAAAGCTGAAATTGTCTGGAGGTAAAACCCTGCTCGTTGCCGCGTTGAATTTCAAATCGTCCGGCAATCCCGCATACCTCGTGGAATTCGGCGAACTGCTGGATCCGGTCGAAACCATGCTCAACCGTTTGTTTTTGCAGCTCGCCTGGGGTTTGCCGTTGGCAATCTTCATCATAGCTGGAGGAGGTTATCTGCTGGTGCGACGCGCATTGACGCCGGTCGAACAAATCACACGCGCCGCCGAGCGAATCACGCAGCATAACCTGAGCGAGCGATTGCCGGTCTCCAACAGCGGTGATGAACTGGAACGCCTGTCCATTTCGCTGAACCGCATGATTACGCGGTTGGATGATGCGTTCCAAAATTCAAAACGGTTTGTCGCCGACGCCTCGCATGACCTGCGCACGCCGCTCACAATCCTGCGCGGTGAACTGGAAAACTTTGCAGAAGACCCGCGTCTCGATGAGGAGATGCGCGAACGGGCGGCCAGCCTGCTGGAAGAAGTCGTGCATCTGGGCAAAATTGTGGAGCAATTGTTCACGCTCTCGCGGCTTGACGCCGGTGAGGCCCAAACCGAATGGACGCGCTTCGATCTGGCCGAACTGGCCAAAACCACCACGGAACAATTGCATCTGCTGGCTGAGGACAAAGGTGTTTCGCTTTCCTGCAACGTCAGCCAGCCATTACCGGTAAAAGGCAACCATGTACGGCTCAAACAGGTGATTGTGAACCTGCTCGACAACGCCATCAAATATACACCTAAAAAGGGGGCGATCCAATTGCGCGTGCTCGCCGTCAACGGCCACGCCGTGCTGGAAGTGGAAGACAACGGCATTGGCATCCCGGCCGATGCATTGCCGCACGTCTTTGAGCGTTTTTATCGTGTGGACCAGGCCCGGTCCGCCGATTCCGAAAGTGCGGGGTTGGGACTTTCCATCGTCAAGGCCATCTGCACCGCACATGGCGCGGAAGTGGAGGCGCAAAGCACCGTTGGCTGCGGCAGTTGTTTTCGCGTTCGTCTGCCTTTGTCCAGAAACTAAAATATTCATCAACCTGTGAAATTCAAAATCGTAAAATTCAGTTTCGGAAATCCCGGCAAAATCCTGTCGCTGGTTTTGATCCTTGGCATCGGTGTTTTGTGGGCGACGCATCGCGCTCGCGCGCAAGTTCCCATGAGCGATGTTTCTTCTGGAGCGCCAACGGCAGGTGTGGCGAAAGTAACGCGGGAAGACCTTTTCAAGCAGGTGACAATTGCGGCGGAATTCCGGCCTTATCTGGAAGTCACGTTGCATGCAAAAGTTTCCGGTTATGTGGGAAAGATGAACGTGGATTTTGGCGACAAGGTCAAGGCCGGCCAGCTAATGGCCACGCTTGAAGTGCCGGAATTGCAGGCTGAACTGGACAATGCACAGGCGGCTTTGCAAAAGGCCCAGGCGGATTACACCAATGCAAACTTGATTTACACCCGGTTGCAGTCGGTCAACCATGATCATCCCAATCTGGTGGCCCAGCAGGATCTCGACACCGCCCAGGCCAACGATCTGACCGCCAACGCCGCCATTGCGGCCGCCAACGCCGGGGTTGAAAAATACCAGACACTTGTCAGTTACACCCAGATCACCGCGCCCTTTGACGGCGTCGTCACCCATCGCTACGCTGATCCGGGCACGCTCATTGCGGCGGATGCGCAAAACATGCCGCTGGTGCGTGTCTCCGACAACTACCTGCTGCGGCTGGATTTTCCCGTCACGGTGGATTACGTCAAGGATGTTCAGCTTGGCGATCCGGTTGAAGTGCAGGTGGATTCCCTCAACAAAAAAACTTTCACCGGCAAAATTTCCCGTTTCACCCACGACGTGGATGACAGCACCCGCACGATGATGACGGAAATTGAGGTGCCCAATCCCAATTTGGAACTGGTGCCGGGAATGTATGCCACCGTGGTCTTGAAAGTAGAAAAGCGTCCACAAGTTCTGGCCGTTCCCACCGAAGCCGTGGCTGGAGACAAGACGCCCACGGTTTATGTCGTCAACCACGATAATCAGATTGAGGAACATTCGGTCAAACTTGGCCTTGAAACATCGGACAAATACGAAGTCCTTTCCGGTTTGAACGAGGGCGACCTGGTGATCATGGGCAACCGTGCAGGATTTCAGGCAGGCCAGAAAGTCGAACCCAAGCTGCTCGCGCTTGCCATAAGCGATGAAAAATAAAAAAGGACATTTTGCGAATAAAATCCCCATTGTCTTCGAAAACCTGAACTCATTTCATCCGCATGTCACGCTTCGCAATCCGATTACCATATCTCATCGTCGTCATCTGCCTTATCACATGCGTCGTCGGCGTGACGAGTCTGATGCGAATGCCGGTGGATTTGTTCCCACCGATAAAAATTCCCGTCGTGGTCGTGGCCACCTTTTTCAACGGGATGCCTCCAGAACAGATTGAAACAGATATCACCGGACGGTTTGAAAGATTTTTTACGCTGGCCAGTGGCGTGGATCATATTGAATCGCGCTCATTGCCGGGAGTGAGCCTCATCAAAATTTATTTTCAACCGGGTTTCAACGCCGATTCCGCCGTCACCAGCATTGCGAATTTGGCCATGGCAGATTTGCGCAAGCTGCCTCCCGGCACGCTGCCGCCGGTCGTTTTGCAATTCGACGCATCCAGCCTGCCGGTTTGTCTAATCACATTGAAGGGCGAAGGGTTAAGCGAGTCAAAGCTACGCGATCTCGGCCAGTTTGATGTGCGCAACCAGGTTGCCAGCGTGCCGGGCGCATCCGTGCCACAGCCGTTCGGCGGACGTTACCGGCAAATCATGGTTTATGTTGACCCGCTAAAATTGGAATCGCATCAGTTGAGCGTCATGGATGTTGTCCGCACCGTGAACGAGGCGAATCTTATCCTGCCTGCCGGTGACGTGAAAATCGGCCCTTACGATTACAACCTTTATGTCAACAGCCAGATCAATGACATGAAGGACATCAACCAAGTGCCATTGAAAACGATTGGCAACGCATCCGTGCTTATCGGAGATGTCGGCCACGCGGAGGACGGTTCGGAAATCCAATACAACGTCGTGCGCGTGGACGGCCAGCCGTCGGTCTATCTGCCCGTGCTGAAACAAGGCGGTGACGCGAACACCATCGCTGTCGTGGACGGTATCAAGGATGCGGTCGCTCACTTGTTTGACATGCCCAAGCAACTCGTGACGAAAGTTGTCTTTGACCAATCCGTCTTCGTGCGCAACGCCATTGAAAACCTGATTCACGAAGGTTTGATCGGCCTCGTGCTGACCGGCCTGATGATTTTGGTTTTCCTCGGCAGCATGAGGGCGACCATCGCGGTGTTTCTTTCGATTCCGCTATCCGCACTCGCGGCGTTTATCGCACTATCCATCGGCAACAGCACTGTCAACGCAATGATTCTCGGTGGTCTGGCGCTGGCGTTTTCGCGGTTGATTGATAA
Source organism: Limisphaerales bacterium (assembly GCA_003133815.1). Taxonomy (GTDB): domain Bacteria; phylum Verrucomicrobiota; class Verrucomicrobiia; order Limisphaerales; family UBA11358; genus UBA11358. The sequence goes on from PKZR01000195.1 coordinate 7,360, forward strand.
TTCCGTGGTCGTCCTCGAAAACATTTTCCGCCATATTGAAATGGGCGAGCCGCCCGAAATTGCCGCCGAACGCGGCGGTCGCGAAGTTGCGCTGCCAGTGCTTGCGGCGACGCTGGCAACGGTCGTCGTCTTTTTTCCAGTGATATTTCTTTACGGTGTCAGCAAATTCCTATTCATGGCGCTCGCGCTGGCGGTGATTCTTTCATTGTTTGCCTCGTATCTGGTCGCAATGACGGTGGTGCCATTGTTCTGCGCCAAACTCATCAAATCCCATCACGGCCACCAAGCCGGGGAAATCGAAATCAGAAAAGGCTGGGGCCGCCAATTCAACACCTGGTTCAACCGCAAATTTCATCAATGGCTCGACCGCTACGAAGGATGGCTGAACCACGCGTTGCTGCGTCCGCTGGCGACGGTGCTGGGCATCACGGGTATTTTTATTTTGAGTCTCGCGCTGTATCCGCTCATCGGCGAAGCCTATTTTCCACGAACCGATCCCAGCCAGTTCGTCATCAATCTCAAAGCCACGACCGGCACGCGCATCGAACTCACCGACCAACTTGTGCAACAGGTGGAACAAATTGTCCGCGACGTGGTGCCGCCGAATGATTTGAAAATCATAGTCTCGAACATCGGCGTCACGCCCGGTTTCTCCTCAATTTACACACCCAATTCCGGCCCGCACACCGCGTTTGTCCAGGTGGGTCTCAATGCCGGCCATCGTTTGAGCAGCTTTCAATACATGGACATAGTGCGAGCACGGCTGAAAAAAGATTTGCCACAAGTTTCTACTTATTTTCAAACCGGCGGACTCGTGGATGCGATTCTGAACCTCGGAATGCCCGCGCCGCTCGACATTCAAGTCACCGGCAATGACATGGAAGCCACGCACAAAATTGCGGCGGACATCGCGCAAAAAGCCAGGGCATTGCCGGATGTCAGCGACGTGCTGGTGCCGCAGGACGTGGATTATCCGGCGTTGCAACTGGACATTGACCGGCTGCGCACCGCCGAGCTTGGCCTGAACGAAAAAGAAGTCGTGGGCGATGTCATCACCGCGTTGACTTCCGACCAGATGATTGCACCAAGCTATTGGGTGGATCCGAAAAGCGGCAATGATTATTTCCTGACCGTACAGTATCCCGAAGGATTCGTGAAAAATTTTGCCGACCTGTCGTCCATCCCGCTGCGCGGCGCCAATTCGCCGCTGCCGACGCGGCTTGACACCGTCAGCACCATCAGCCATCGCAGTTCGCCGACCGAGGTGGACCATTATCAGCTACGCCGCGAAATGGATGTCTATGTATCGCCGACGCATGAAGACCTTGGCAAAGTTTTGAAGGGCGTCCAAAAGATTGTTGGCGACCTGAAACTGCCGTCAAACGTCCGCGTCATTGTTCGCGGTTCGGCGCATGCCATGCAGGTTTCGTTTCGCAGCTTCGGCCTCGGTTTGATTCTGGCGACCGTGCTGGTCTATTTGATCCTTGTCGCCCAGTTCAAATCGTTCCTCGATCCACTGCTGATTTTGCTCGCCGTGCCAACAGGCTTGACCGGCGTTTTGATAATTCTTTTTGCCACGGGCACCACGCTTAACGTCATGTCGTTGATGGGCATTGTGATGATGGTCGGCATCGTCGTCTCGAACAGCATTCTCATCGTCGAATTTACGAACCGGCTGCGCGCGGAAGGCCGGCCATTGCGCGAGGCCGTTTCGCTCGCGTGCCGCGTGCGTTTGCGTCCGGTTCTGATGACGTCGCTTGCCACATTGATGGGACTGATTCCGATGGCCTTGAAACTTGGCACCGGCAGCGAAGCCTACGCGCCGCTCGCCCGCGCAATTATCGGCGGACTCGCTGTCTCGGTTGTGCTGACGGTCTTCATTGTGCCGGCTGCGTATTTCATCCTGTACCGCCGAAAAGAAAATGAAATGAAAAATCCCGTGCCTGCAAACCTGCCTGATTCCGCGAAATATTAATAAATATGGAAATGAAAAGTCTCATTCTAGCTGTGACAATTTCCGTCTTGTGCATCCGGACTGTTCAGGCGGACGACAAAACCAACGCGTCGTCCGTTTTAACCTTGGCCGACGCACAGAAGCTTGCGTTGCAAAATCATCCACAGATCGCAGCGGCAAATTACCTCGCGCTTGCCGCTCAGGAAGCGTTAAAAGAAACCCGGGCCGGATATTTTCCAAAGGCCGACCTTTTTGCGGACGCCGTCGGAGCAAATGATGAAGGCACGCGCATCATGGCGGGCGGCTTGAATAATCCAGGCGTTTATGATCGTGCCGCTGGTGGTCTGGAAGTCAGCCAACTCATCACCGATTTCGGGCGAACGGCTAATCTCACGGCCAGTTCCAAATTTCAGGCGCAGTCTGAAAACCAAAACGCGAACGCGACGCGTGAACAGGTTTTGTTGCAGGTCAACGTCAGTTATTTCGGTGCGCTGGAGGCGCAGGCCGTTTTACATGTTGCACAGCAGACTTTTGACACACGGCAATTGCTGCTAGATCAGGTGAGTCTGCTCGCGTCCAATAAACTCCGGTCGGAACTGGACGTGAGTTTTGCGCGCGTCGCCGTTCAGGAGGGCAAATTGCTGCTTCAAAATGCGCAGAACGACGAGGAGGANNGACTCCCGGCTGCCCACCATTTTAGCCGTTGGTTCGGTCGGCGACGCGCCGACTCATGCCAGTCAGTTGCCGGACAGTTACGCGGTGGGTGGAATTGAATTGAGCATGCCGTTGTTCGCGGGCGGATTTTACACGGCTCGCCAGCACGAAGCTGAATTGAAGGCGCAATCGGACAATGAACTCGTTCGCGTCTTGGAAGATAACATTGTGCGCGACGTGCATCTGGCATGGCTGAATGTGAACAGTGCTCTGGAGCAGCTTGAAACCACGCAGGAGCTGGTTCGTAATGCCGCCGAGGCTTACGATTTGGCCGGGGCGCGTTACAAAATCGGCAGCAGTTCCATCGTGGAATTGAGCCAGGCGCAGTTGAGCCTGACTTCGGCGCAAATCGCCAACACCAACGCCCGATATAATGTCCTTATCCAGCAAGCCAATCTGAATTACCAGACCGGCGTGCTACGTTGAGACAATATTTTTGACCATTTTATGAATGTATTTTAATTTGGTATTCAGGACACATTAATAGTCGGCGGATAGAATGGCCAGATGAGGTGAGACTGACTGCCGGCAATTACAACATCGTGGCCGAGTCCACCTGCTGCGGAATAGTGACGTTGCCGGTGTCTATTCAGCAAGGTAAAACGACCGTTGTCCATCTGGATGGAAATTGGTGGCCTCCTTCAAAAACTGCAACCAATGAGTTGGTTTTTCTTCCCGATGGAGAAGCTGTGGGCTGGAGCGGTTCAGTTGTGAAATTATCAGAGTGAACATCCGTCAGCCTGCACAAATCTGTCGGGCTTATGGTCTTGTCTTTGGGTTTTTACATGATTGTTGTTTCATGGGTGGCGACATTTTAAAAACCCCATTACAACCATGCGGCGGAATTATTACGATAGTAAATCAACCTGCGTTCTCGATTGGTTTTGCCGAAATCGCCAGCATCCGTTCGATCGGCAGACGCGCGCGTTGGATGATTTCCGCCGGCAATTCCACGCGCGGGGACAATCTCTTCATGCAGTCGCGCACTTTTTCGAGCGTGTTCATCTTCATGAATTTGCACTCGCTGCAACGGCAGCCGTCCGTCGGCGC
>PKZR01000375.1 GCA_003133815.1 Limisphaerales bacterium
TCGATGCCGTTGTGGACCATCTTCACATAATGACCCGCGCCACCTTCGCCCACCCAGTCGCAGCACGGGACATTGCCTTCAACCTTCGCGGAGACACCTTGGAAAATATTTTTGACGTGAGACCACGCAGCAGGCGAGCCGCCGGGCATGATGCTTGGGCCGTTGCGCGCACCTTCTTCGCCACCGGAGACGCCGGTGCCGATGTAAAGCAAACCTTTTGATTCGACATACTTCACGCGGCGGTTGGTGTCCTCGAACAGCGAGTTGCCGCCGTCAATGATGATGTCCCCGGGCGAAAGGTGCGGGATAAGCTGCTCGATGAATTCGTCCACCGGCTTGCCGGCCTTTACTAGCATCATCACGCGGCGCGGTGACTTGAGCTTTGACACCATTTCCTCGATGGAATGGGCGCCGATGACTTTGGTTCCCTTCGCCTCGTTCGCGAGGAAGTGGTCCACTTTTTCGGTGGTGCGGTTGTAAGCGACGACGGTGAATCCGTGGTCGTTCATGTTGAGAATGAGATTCTGGCCCATCACGGCCAGACCGATGAGTGCGATGTCTGCTTGTGGTTCCATAAATAAACCCGGATGATAATCAATCGGAGCGGGCGGGCGAGAAAATTTTCAGGGCCGTCCGTTGGTGTCCCGGGCGGCGGCCCGTTGGAATTTGAATTTCCGTTTGCCGGTTGTTATGGCAGTCTTTCGGCATGATTAGACCGAAGTTCAAGCGGAAGGCGGATGAAGTTTATCTTTCAAATTGATATCATCAAACCGCACCTTTTCCATGAATCGCATTGTTGAGAAATTCACCCAGCTCCGGAATGCCGGCAAGAAAGGGTTCATTGTCTATATCGGCGCGGGCGACCCGGATCTTCTCGCCACGCTAGAACTTGCGCTTGCCTTTGATAAGGCAGGCGTGGACATATTGGAGCTTGGTGTGCCGTTCAGCGACCCGCTCGCGGACGGTTTGGTGAACCAGCTCGCGGCGCAGCGCGGGCTGGAATCCAAAACAACTCCGCCGAAGCTTTTGGAAACAATTGTCGCCATCCGCCGGCAATCTCAAATTCCCATCGTTCTCTACATTTATTTCAACCTGATTCACAAGGTTGGCATGGAAAAATTCATCGCCGATGGGGCGCGTGCAGGCGTGGACGGCTTGCTTGTTCTCGATTTGCCGCCTGAAGAATCGGACAATTACGAGGCGCTAATGCGCAAAAACGGCCTCTGCCACATTTATCTCGTCGCGCCGACCACGCCGGAAGCGCGCATGGAACTCATCGTAAAGCGCGGGAGCGGTTTTATTTATTATATTTCGCGAGAAGGCGTGACGGGAATGCAAAGCAAGGTGGCATCAAATCTTGCGTCACAGGTCGCCAAAATCCGCGCACACACCAAGTTGCCGATTGCCGTCGGTTTTGGTATTTCCAATCCTGAACAAGCGAAACTCGTCGCGGCAGAAGCGGACGGTTGCGTGGTCGGCAGCGCTGTGGTGAATCAGATTGCCGAGCATGGAAAATCGCCGGAACTCGTCGCCAAAGTCAGCGCATTCGTGAAATCGCTGGCGGACGCTGTGAAAAAATTATGAAAACCAAGACCGACATCAAAGATCGTTTCGTCATCATCATGGCGGGCGGGCGCGGCGAGCGTTTCTGGCCGTTGAGCCGCGAAAAGATGCCGAAACAACTGCTCACGCTCTTCGGCAAACGCTCGTTTCTCCAGCAGGCCGTGGACAATGTGCTGCCGCTGGTGCCGCTGAAGAATATTTTCATAATCACCAACGCCGCGCAAATCGCTGAGGTGCGGAAGCAGTTGCCAAAATTGCCCAAGGACAATGTTGTCGCCGAGCCGATAGGCCGTGACACCTGCGCCGCCGTCACGCTCGGTGCCGCGCTTGTGGGCGCACGTTCGACCACTGGAGTCATGGCGGTTTTGCCCGCCGATCATGTCATTCCAGAAGAAAATAAATTCCAGCAGGTCTTGAGCGACGCATTTGATGTGGCGGCACAGGGGCAGGCGATTGTGACCATCGGCATCAAGCCGACGGAGCCCGCGACGGGATATGGTTACATCCAAACGGGCGCGGAATTGCCGACACCGCCCGGCGCGAAGAAAACCAAGACCGTTTTTTACAAGGCGGAAAGATTTGTCGAGAAGCCGAATTACGAAACCGCGCTGGATTATGTCAATAGCGGACAATACCGCTGGAACGCGGGAATGTTCGTCTGGAGCTTCATCACGGTCACAAACGGGCTGGAGAAGCATCAGCCCGAAATGTTCGCCGCATGCCAGCGCTGGTTCAAGGTGGCGAACAACCCGGCGAAGCTCGCGAAAATTCTGGCGAAGGAATATACGTCGATCAAGAAAGTGTCGATTGACTACGCCCTAATGGAACATGCGCAGAATGTCATTGTGGCTGATGGGGCGTTTGAATGGGACGATCTGGGCGCTTGGAACGCGCTGGCGAGGCATCTCAAGGCAGATGCAGAAGGCAATTGCGCCGTGGCGGATTTTATCCACGTGGATGCCGCTCGGAACATCATTTATGACGCGCGCACAAAAAATCGCACGCCGATTGCCGTGGTCGGGTTGCGCGATTCGATTCTGGTGCAGACAGATGACGCGGTTTTGCTCGCGCACAAAAGCCAGGCGCAAAAGGTCAAGGAGCTGGTCAGGAAACTCGGCGAGGATGCCAAGTTAAAAAAACTGATTTAACTGCAAAGTTTCCGGAACGTCAAATTCGACTCCCGGTTTTCAAACCTGCAACAACTTGATCTGCTCATCGTCTTTCTCCACCGCCTCGCCCAGCGTTTGCGTGTGGCGTTTGCGGCGTTCGATGATGTGTTTGTCGAGCAGCGGATCGAAGGGCACGGGATAATTGCCGTCGTAGCACGCCATGCAAAAATTATTTTTCGGCAGGCCGGTCGCTTTCACCAAACCGTCTTGCGACAAATAATAAAGCGAGTCGGCGTTGAGATACTTACGGATTTCTTCGCGCGAATGGTTGGCTGCCATCAATTTGCTTCGGTCGGGAAAATCTATTCCATAAACGCACGGGTTCATGTGCGGCGGGCAGCTCACGAGCACGTGAACCTCCTTCGCTCCGGCTTCCTTGAGCGTTTTCACGCGCGTTTTGCAGGTCGTGCCGCGCACGATGGAATCGTCCACGATGACGACGCGTTTGTCCTTCACGAGTTCGGCAATCAAATTTAATTTCACACGCACGTCGAAGTCGCGAATGAGCTGCGACGGCTGCAAAAAGCTGCGCCCGACATAATGGTTCCGCACGAACGCCATTTCGAACGGGATGCCGGATTCGAGCGAGTAGCCGAGCGCGGCGCAATTGCCGCTGTCGGGCACGGGCACGACGATGTCGGCTTGGATGGGAAATTCACGCGCGAGCTGGCGGCCCATCTCGACGCGGACTTTGTAAACATTTCGGTCGGCAATCGTGCTGTCGGGCCGAGCAAAATAAACATATTCAAAAATGCAGAACGCGCGCTTCGTCTGTTCGGGAAAAGCCTGAAAGCTGCTCAAGCCTTTTTCGTTGATGACGACGATTTCGCCCGGCTCGACATCGCGGACAAATTTCGCGTGGATCAAATCGAGCGCGCAAGTTTCGCTGGCGAGCACATACGCTCCGTCGAGCTTGCCGATGCACAGCGGACGGAAGCCGAACGGGTCGCGCGCGCCGATCAATTCCTTCTCCGTCATGATGACGAGCGAATATGCGCCCTCGATTTTTCGCAGCGTATGCGAAAGATGATTTTCACCGCCGTTCAAACCCGGCTGCGCCATCAGATGCAAAATGATTTCGCTGTCCACGGTGGTCTGGAAAATTGAGCCGCGATTTTCCAATTCGTCGCGAAGCTTCGCCGCGTTCGTCAGATTTCCGTTGTGCGCGATGGCAATCTGTCCGCGCGCGCAGTCCACGGTGAGCGGCTGCGCGTTTTTCAATTGCGACGAGCCGGTGGTGGAATAGCGCGTGTGGCCGACGGCGGTTTTGCCGACGAGCCCGTGCAAAATTTCGCCGTTGAAAATCTGCGGCACGAGGCCCATGCCGTGATGCTTGTAAAATTTTCCATCGTGGCAGGTGACGATGCCCGCGCTTTCCTGGCCGCGATGTTGGAGCGCGTAAAGCCCGTAATAAGTCAGCTCGGCGGCGTTCGGATGGCCGAAAATGCCGAAGACTCCGCAATAATGTTTTGGATAATGTGGTTGAGTTTGCATCGCGCGCGTCGCTGAAATTTTACAGACGCGGGTGGAATCTGCAAGACACAAGAAACGCAAAGGTGTAAAATCAGGGCTAAATTTTCACCGTTCGTCGCTTGCCAGCTTCCGGGCCGCCAGGACTTTTTGGGACGGCTTGTAGCGGGCAATGAAATTTTGGTAATAATCCGCGAAAGCCCCCGCCGCGATTGCCGCGCGCACTTCGGTCATTACCTTCAGATACAGATGCGAATTGTGGACGCTCACCATGCGCAGGCCGAGAATTTCATTCGCGCGCAGCAGGTGGCGCAAATACGCCCGCGTGAACGTGCGGCACGCGTAACATTCGCAGCCTTCTTCAATCGGTCCGAAATCCGTTTTGTAAGCCGCGCCCTTGAGCGCGAAGGCACCGGTATGCGTCACCGCCGTGCCGGTGCGCGCGATCCGCGTGGGCAGCACGCAGTCGAACATGTCCACGCCGCGCGCGATCAGCTCAATCATCTGCGCGGGCGTGCCCAGGCCCATCGCGTAACGCGCCTTGTGCGCGGGCAGATGCGGTTCGGCGAGTTCGATGGCGCGCATCATCTCCGGTTCCGGTTCGCCGACGCTCACGCCGCCGATGGCGTAGCCGTCGAATTCCATTTCGACGAGCGCCTTGGCGCACTGCTCGCGCAGCGCGGCGTCGCTGCCGCCCTGCACGATGCCAAAAACTTTCTGCCCGTCGGCGCGCGGCTGTTCGTGGCATTCGCGCGCCCAGCGGATGGTGCGTTCCACGGCGAGGCGCTGTTCCTTGGCGGGCGCGTCGTGCGGCGGACATTCGTCAAACACCATCGCGATGTCCGAGCCGAGCACGCGCT
>PKZR01000309.1 GCA_003133815.1 Limisphaerales bacterium
TCCACCAGCCACGCGGCGATGCGGCCGGAAAACCTAAGCTCGGTCGGAGCAACCCTGCGCGAACTTAAACTGGCCTGACCGGGATCGTGCGTTTCCGCTTTGTCCCAACAAGTTGGTAGGGGGAACCCACAAGAACACCAACGGTCTCATCCGCCTACATCTGCCCTTGGAACCAATCTGAGCCAGATTACACAGGCGCAAAGCGAATGCATTCCGCCTTGGTAAAGGCGCGCGTCGCCGCAAGAAACGCTTACGAATGGCAGGCAGAGGATGTAAGAAAAGCAAAATCTGTTCTGCAATGGAACGGGTACCCGACAACTAAATAATCCCAAGAAATTAGAGAAATACATTGACAGTGAACATCAGTCTGAAAAACTATAAGCTGTTTATGATTTCAAACGAACGTCCATCACCTTACGGCAAGCGTCCCTACCAGAGTCGTGAATACGGTGCCTCAAATTACTCTCAGCCCAGAGTGCCAGTTGTTGAAGACACGCTCAAGAGCGCCGAGATTCAGATCGAGCGGAAAACTTTTGTGTTCGTTCTCAAAGAAAATCCACGCGGCCGTTTTCTTCGTATCATGGAGGAGGTTGGTGGACGGCGTAACATCATTATCATCCCCTCGACCGGACTCGCCGAGTTCAAAAAAATCGTGGACGAAATGGTGAAGGCATCGGATGAATTGCGGCCCAAAGCGGAAAGTTAAAAGTCTGAACTCCAGTCTTTTAAAAATCTAGCGATGCCTGAAAACGACTTGGCGGGCAGTCAATTTATTCCAGTTCCATTTTTTTGATTTCTTCCCTGATCATTTCGGTCGTGCGATGCTTGGCAAGGTAAACTTGGGCGATGGGTATCGAAAAAGTTTCCGCGACTTTTTTTGGCGTCCATTCCTTGTTCACACAAAAATCGAAGATTTGATATTTTTGAGGATCAAGGCGGCGTTTGACTTTGGTGATTGCGGCTTCCAGCAGATTTTTCCCCCATTCGGCATCCCAAAGTGCATTCATGTCCTGGCTTGCAGGATCAATCGTTTTGTTCGCAATCCGAGTTTTGTAGTCTGCGTCATCGGAAGACGAATGGAAAGCGGACAATGCACCACGCTTTCGAAACTGGTCGGCAATGCGCCACCGGGTTGTATTCAAAAGCCACGACTTGAATGATCCAACTTTCCGGTCATACTTGAAGTTCGGCATTTGCTTGGCAACGGTGACCATTGTTTCCTGGACGACATCTTGAGCCTCCTCGTTCGTCAAGCCGCCTTTGATGGCGACGCCATAGATGAGCTTCCGGTATGTGTCAAAAAATTCCCGCCAGCTTGAATCGTCCTGCCAGTTCTTGAGGCGATCAAGCAAAGTTGTGCGCGTTGGAATGAATTCATCGGCTTGTTTAGCCACAAGTTAAATAATGCGGCAAACATCGTTGTTGGCAAACAAGAAATAATTAAATAGCCTGCCGCCGCTTTGTAAATCATGTAATTTTATTACAACAATCCGGAAAAACTTGGGCTCATTTCTTAAATTAACACCGAAAGTTTTCAAAGTTGTAATTTTAGTATGTTTCACGGCTTTAGGCGGCATTTCTTTTGCTCAAGGCATTCAGCCCACAAACGAAATTCGAATCGCCGGATTTCAAGGTGCTGTGGCAATTTTCCCAGCCGGTGCGACAGCATGGACTTCCGCCCAGACCAATCAAGTTCTGCATCCGTTTGACCGGTTGCGCACCGGTGTGAACAGTCGTGCCGCACTTCTTTGGTCGGACCAAAGCGTTGTGCCGCTCAGTGCCTCGACGGAAATTGAGATTTTGCCGCCCAATTTGCCGGACGCGCAATGCGGACTGCATTTGGTTCGTGGCATCATGTCTTTTTTTCACCGAGACAAGCCAGGACAAATCCAAATCATCACGCGCGGAGCCGTCGCCGGCGTGGAAGGAACGGAATTTGTCATGGCTGTGAACGGGGCGGATGCGACGGCTCTTTCCGTGATTGACGGCAAAGTTAAACTTGGAAACGAAGTGGAAACGCTCGTCCTCACCAACGGCGAGCAAGCCGTGGCCGATCTTGGAAAAGCGCCGGTTCGCACCACTGGTTTTATCGTCAACAATATTTTGCAATGGTGTTTTTACTATCCAGCAGTTCTTGACCCAGATGAATTGCAGCTCACAACGGACGAACAAAAAAAATTAGCCGACTCGCTCGCCGCCTATCGGGTGGGCGATTTACCAATCGCGCTGGAAAAATTTCCCGCGCAACAATCCGATTCCAGCGCCATGAAAATTTATCACGCCGCGCTGCTGCTTTCCGTTGGAAATGTTGAAGACTCCGAAAATATTTTATCTTCGTTGCCCGACAACTCCGAACGTATTCAGCGGTTGGCAGGCGCGTTGCGCGAGTTGATCTCCGCAGTAAAACGGCAGCCAGTTTCTCCAAATCCGAATCCCAAATTCGCGTCCGAATTTCTTGCCAAATCCTACTACGAACAGTCGCTCACTGTTCACGAAGTTTCTTTGGAGAACGCGCTGCATCTGGCAAAACAAGCTGCAACTAATTCGCCACAATTTGGATTCGCATGGGAGCGTGTGGCGGAATTGGAATTCAGTTTCGGTCGCACGGGCAACGCACTTGACGCCTTGAACAAAAGCCTCGCGCTTGCGCCGCGAAATCCCGAAGCGCTCTCATTGAAGGGTTTTCTTCTTGCCGCGCAAAACCAGACCCGCGAGGCGGTCTCGTGGTTCGACCGTTCACTTGCGGTTGACCCTGCGCTCGGCAACACATGGCTTGGGCGCGGCCTGTGCAAAATCCGCCTCGGCGATGCAGGCGGCGGGCGCGAAGACCTGCTCGTCGCCGCAGCACTTGAACCACAGCGCGCAGAATTGCGAAGTTATCTCGGCAAGGCTTACGCCAATTCCGGCGATTTCACGCGCGCGACAAAAGAATTTCAACTCGCAAAAAGGCTGGACCCGAACGATCCGACTTCATGGCTCTATTCCGCATTGTTGGACCAGGAAAGAAGCCAGATCAACGACGGGATTCGCGATCTGGAAAAATCCGAGGAATTGAACGACAACCGTTCCGTTTATCGCTCGCAACTTTTGCTGGATCAAGACCGCGCCGTCCGCAGCGCGAACCTCGCCACGTTGTATCGCGACGCGGGAATGTCCGACGTGAGCGTGAACGAGGCCGCGCGCGCCGTGAACTATGATTACGCGAATTACTCCGCGCACATGTTCCTGTCAGACAGTTACGTCCAGTTGAGCGATCAAAACGCAAACAATGTGCGCTACGAAACGCCCGCCGAAAGCGAGTATCTGGTCGCCAACCTGCTTGCACCGGTGAGCGCCGGCACGCTTTCCCCGACGATTTCACAGCAGGATTATTCCAAGCTGTTTGAACGGGACGGATTCGGGATGGTTTCGGACACGGAGTATTTAAGCCGCGGCGCGTGGACGGAATCTGGCGCGCAATTTGGCACGTTCGGAAATTTTGGCTACGACCTGGAGGCGATTTATCATTCCGATCCCGGCCAGCGGCCTAACAACGACATCGAGCAGCGGCAGCTTTCCCTGACGCTGAAACAGCAGATCACGCCGCAGGACAGCCTTTATTTCAACGTCCAGCAATATCAGGGGGAATATGGAGACATATACCAATATTACAATCCCGGCAGGGCCAATCAGAATGTCTATGGAAATGAAATGCAAAATCCAAATGTCAGCGTCGGTTTTAACCATGAATGGAGTCCTGGCGTTCACACTTTGTTTTTCGCAGCGCGGCTGGACGACACCTTTTCGTTGACGAACTCGGCCGCCCCGACACTGCTTACATTCCATCCGGCATTTGCACCTGCTATTCCGGTGCTGACTGGGGTAGTGGGTCTCGCGATGCATGAAAATTACACGAACTGGCTGACGATTTATTCCGCCGAATTGCAGCAGATTTGGGAACAGGCTGATCATACGACCGTTATCGGCGCACGCATGCAGTATGGACATTTTGAAACGGCCAATCTGCAAGACACGCCTTCAACTGCAGGGCCTATATTTCCGTTTGGAACAATAGCACAACAGGACATCACTTCCTACTTCAGGCGCACCAGTCTGTACGGCTATCACCAATGGCAGATTTTCGAGCCGTTGCAATTGATCGGCGGAGTGACCTACGACCGCATCACATATCCTGAAAATTTTGAAACCGCGCCGCTTTCACAGAACGAGACGATGAGGGAGCAGCTTTCCCCCAAGGCCGGGGTGATATGGACGCCGCTGGAAAACACGACCGCCCGTTTTGCCTACACACGCTCGCTGTCCGGCGCGAGCCTGGACCAGAGCTACCAATTGGAACCGTCGCAAGTCGCGGGTTTCATCCAAGATTACCGCAGCGTCATCCCCGAGGCCATCACCGGGGCGAATTCCGGCGCCGGGATTGAAACTTACGATGTTTCCCTCGATCAAAAATTTCCCACCGGAACTTATTTTACCGTTTCCGGGGAGATTTTGAATTCCACGGTTGACCGCGTTGACGGAGACTTTGACTATAATCCCTTTTCCTTCACGCAGCCGTTTCCCGTTCCATCCGGGCTGAACGAAAATTTGGGCTATCAGGAAAAATCGGTCCAGTTCACCGCCAACCAGTTGCTCGGCAAAGAATGGGCGCTCGGCGCTCAATACCGTTTGAGCCACGCGGTCCTGTATGACAACTTCGTTGACGTGCCGGACACGGTTATCGGCGGCTTCACGGATTTCGTGCCAAGGCAACAGACCCAGGGCGTGCTCCAGCAATTAAACTTGACCGCCATCTGCAATCTTCCCACAGGATTTTTCACCGAAGGCGAAGCCCTGTGGTTCCGTCAGGACAATCAAGGTTACACGCCGGATGAACCGGGCGACGATTTCTGGCAATGCAACCTGTTTGCCGGCTACCGTTCACCGCGCCGGAAGATGGAGGTGACCGTCGGGCTGCTCAACATTGCCGGAAAGGACTACCATCTCAACCCGCTCAACATTTACAACGAACTGCCGCGCACGCGGACCCTTGAGGTGCGCCTGCAAATTAATTTTTAGTGGACGGATTAACAGGTGATGTGATGGAGTGCGAAAATAAATAAAAACGGCCTCTGTTGCCAGAGGCCGCGTGGTTATTTATCAACCAATTTATTTGAGAGCCTGCATCTGGACTTCGAGCTGTTCCAGCGTGAAACCGCCGGGAGTCTTTCCGGTGCTTTCAACCCATTCGCTGTCGGCGATGGCATAGACTTCGTCCACAAAGTTCGCGAAGAATTTCCACGTCATCGTGTAATACTGCCCCCATGAAATGACACGCGCACCCTTTGCATCGTAGCCGGCCAGCACAACGGCGTGGCCGCCGATGATGTTCGAGTCACTTGGAACATAGTCCCATATCGAAGGCGGCGGTGCGCCGGGAGGCTGGACGCTTTGCGGCACGTTGAAGCCGATGTAAGCCAGGCCGCAATCGTTGATGGTCCGTTTCACATCGTCCACGTTGCGCGGGTCAACTTCCACAAATGCGGCGATCTTGTGGCGTGCGGTGCCTTTGGGTCCGATGGGCGCGCCGGTCTGATAAAGATAGGTGAGGACGTGCTGTTCGTTGCCGCCGGGCCCTTCGCCGGGAACGCGCGGATTGTAGCCGTCCGCAAGGATGTAGAGCTTCTCCACGTCGGAATCCGGCTCCGTGACCATTTTGGCGGCCTTCTTGCCACCGGCGTTGAAACTCCAGACTTGAAACGCGTGATAGACGGCGGCGCAGGTGCAGTCGCCCAGCGTGTTGTTCAGCATCATGCCTAGGTTCGCCGGCATTCCTTTGGTGTAATACACCGATGCCGGTGGCGGAGTCAATTTTTGTCCGGCAAGCAGCGCGCTCATGTGCGGCACGCGGGGATCGTACGTTCGGTGCAGGCGGCCGAGCTTGTATGTACCGGTGGTTGTCGCTTTCGTTTTCATTTTATCTTCACCTTTTGTTGTTCGTTTGTGTTTCTGCTTGCCTGCGAAATGCGGACATAGTTGTGCAGATTTTTCCAGTTTATTTTGGCTTCGTCTGTGGAGCGGGCTGAGCCGGCGGGGCGTGATTGCCGCCGTGGTCGGGCGGGAAAATGCCCAGCTGAAATTCTCCTCGCACGCCGGCGTTGGCTGGGTCGGTGGCCGGATGCTCCAGATCGGCGGCGTTCTGGATGGTCAAAATGTTTTCGTAAAGAGTGGCGGCATCGGCGTTTTTTTGCGCGGTGGTGTTCTTTGCTCCGCTGATTTGCTTCACGCGGTATTGTTCCGCCGGGCCAAAACCGGAGCGCGCGGTTTGAAAGTTGGAGGTCTCGGCATCGGTCCAGCCCTTGAGTTTGAACGCGGCCAGGTTGGCGGCATTGTTGATGGAGCCGAGAACGATGTCCACGCGCCCCAGATAGGAGCCGAGGTCGTCCTTGCCATCCACGCCTATTTGAAATTCCTGGTGCCATTTGACCGTCTGGCCGGGAAAGGCAAGCCGCGCGGTCTTGCGCGCCTGCGTCATGCAATTGTGCAGGACTTTCAGATTTTGCACCTGTCCTGTGGTCAGGTTGCCGAGTTCGCCCTTGGCGGTTTTCTGGGTGGAAATGTCGCCGGAGACTTTGGTGCATAGCGTGTCGGCGGCGGCCACATAGCCGTCGGGCAGGCGCGCGGTGACTGCAGCATCATTTTTGGCAGCGGCGATGATGAGCTTGCCGTCGTGGGTTAGAATTGCTGTTGGTATGTGTGGTGTTTTCATTTTGATTTTTGCTCCTTAACTTTCAGTTTTACTTAAATTGCTGTGGGCTGTTGTTTTTAAATGATTTTCAGCTCCAGAAGACATCGGGGGAGCAGTTTTCGGAGCCGGGGGGAAGACTCCAGAGTCCGAGGGAAAGACTTTTGGCATCGGGGGGAACGCCTTATAGGGCCGGGGGAACTGCTCTGGAAACCGGGGAAACTCTCCAAACCGTCGGGGGAGGATGTTTGGGCGGCGGGGGAACAGTCCCGGTGACCGGGGGAACGGTTTCCGCAGTCGGGGGAAACCTGGCCGGTGTCGGGGGAGCTGTTCCAAAAATCGGGGGAGCCGCTCGCGGAATCGGGGGAAAAGACCGGCAAACCGGAGGAACGGCTCCGGCAGCCGGGGTGATTGCTTCCAAAAACAGGGAGCAAAGATGGAATTTCGGGGGAACGGCGGCGGAATTCGCGGGAACGGGGAAGATTTTCGCGGGAGGCAAAAATCGTTTCCCCGATCCACCCGATCCAGATGTATTCGATGATCTGGCATTTGTTGGCGTTTGAAAAGTTGCGTCACGATTTGTTTCTCAAGGCTTAAATCCGTTCAAAGTGATGGCGTAAGCGTTCGTCGGGACGTTGTTGGTGAAATAGATGCTGAACCGATAGACCGGGCTTATTGGGGGATTTGGAACGGTGACGGTGGTTTGATTGCATGAGTTGTCACCGTAAGCGCCGAAATATTGAATTTTCGTATTAGTCCGATTGGTGTCGGTCGCGGTGAAAATGGTATTTCCGCCGGTGGTGTCCGGTGCCCAGCCCCAGCCTTGCTGGGCTGTCTTGGTGTAGTTGACGTATCCTGTGTAAGGCCCCGGACATGTGCCTGATGAACCGCTGCTTGCCACTGCTGAGGCATACACGGTTACCGGGTCAACGCCGGTTTGCGGATCAATGCTGCTGGTGAAGACCATCAAGGATGCCGCGCGCGTCGGCACGGATTCCGTGTCTTTGAAAACGTTGCAGGAATATAACGCCACGTCGCTGATCTGGGCATTTGAGATGGTGAGGGTGTCGTTGGTCTGGCCGTCAACGGCATTTCCGTTGCGAAACCATTGGTAGGCGAGAGGCCCGTTCGTGGCAACGACGCTGAACGTGGCGGTGGAGTTCATCGGAACCAGTTGATCTTCCGGCTGGCGGATGATTTGTGGGAATTCAGGTTGCACTGAATAGATGTTGCTGTCGGCGGCGGCCAATTTTGCGGCCGCAGTGAACAGAATGAGGGCTATGATTTGTTTTTTCATGTTAGGGAATGGGATGGGATTATTATTGAGGGACATGATGGAATACGCGGATTTCTCCGAAATCTTTCAAAAAAACTCTTGGTAATTTTTTCATGGCCTTTTACAAGCAAACACTGAAAATCCAGCAAGACGTGAAGATCACAGTCATCAGGCAACATGAATTGCTCAAATCTGCGCTTGGCGCGGCGCTGGTGATGCTTTGCGGTTTGCTGTTGTGGAAGTCGCCGCTGGGCGAACCATGGGTGAACGCCAGCTACGATTATTTGTTCCGTTTCAGCGCGCACACGGTCACGAATAACGTCGCGCTCATCCTCATGGACAATGAGGCTTATGATCAATTTCACCAAACGCGCGGACAGCCATGGGATCGGGCGCTGCACGCCCAGTTGTTGAACAAACTGGCGGAAGACGATTGCTCGCTCGTCGTGTTCGATTCTTTTTTTCGGAAGCCGGGCGATTCGGCAACAGATAAGTTGCTGGCCGATGCGATGCGGAGGCAGCGGCACGTTGTATTGATGGCTGAACAAGCACAGGTGATACATCCGGCCATGTCCGGTGCACGACCAATTTTACCTGCGGAACCATTTCTTGACGCAGCCGGAACGAATTGGGGCGTCGCCTGGCTTGACCCGGATTCGGCAAACGATTCAATTGTGCGCCGACACTGGCCGTTTCCATCGCCGGGACCGTATCCAAGTCTATCTGAAACAGCCGCTCGGCTGGCAGGGGCGCAAATGAATTTACACCCACAGGAACGCTGGCTTCGATATTACGGGCAAGAAGGTTCATGGACAAAATTGAGCTATCGTTTCGCGCTGGCGCAACCTGCGGATTATTTCCATGAAAAAATCGTATTCATCGGAACCCAGCCGCAAACGTCTTTGCCGGACGGCGAACTGGACGAATTTCGCACACCCTACACACGCTGGTCGGGCGAATCGTCTGGCGGCGTGGAAATTATGCTCACATCTTTTCTAAATCTGGTGAATGGTGACTGGCTTCGGCGACCCGCCTCGTGGATAGAATTTTCAACGCTTATTGTCGGCGGAATTTTGATCGGCGGAGGCTTATGCAGGATGTCCCCGTTGAAAGCATGTGTTTTCGCGACGACAATCGCCATTGCAATCGCAATTGGAGCAATTACATGCAGTTATTTCACAAACTATTGGTTCCCTTGGCTGGTGATTTCCGGCGGCCAAGTCCCGTGCGCTTTGACGTGGGCGCTTGCCACGACCAAAACTGCTCGCGCGGCTAAAACAAAAAATGCGGAAGAAGAACTGCCGGATGTTCCCGGTTATAAATTGGTCCATCCACCGTTTGGCCGTGGTTCTTATGGAAAAGTCTGGCTTGCACAAGATCGGGCGGGACAATGGCGAGCGTTGAAAGTCATTTATCTGGCGAATTTTGAAAATGATGCCGATCCTTATGATCGCGAATTCAACGGCGTCAGCCGCTATAAATCCCTTTCTGACAAGCATCCCGGGCTTGTGCATGTGGATTTTGTCAGCGAGAAATTGGATGGATATTTTTACTATGTCATGGAACTCGGCGATTCAATTGCACCAAACTGGGAAAGTGAACCGTCAAAATACACGCCAAGGGATTTGGGAAACGAGCGAACGCGAGCGCCGGATAAAAGGCTGCCAATTTTTCAATGCGTGCAGATTGGAATAGAACTTGCCGATGCACTTGATTTTCTTCATCAGCAGGGACTGACGCACCGTGACATAAAACCATCGAATATTATTTTTGTAAATGGCAAGCCGAAGCTGGCCGATTTTGGCCTCGTTGCTGAAATCCGCCCGTCAAATCAGGAACGGACATTCGTTGGAACGCCGGGCTATATGCCGCCACCGCCGGAACGTCCGGGCACTCCAGCGTCCGACATTTACGCCTTGGGTGTGCTTCTTTACGTTTTGAGCACCGGACGCAATGCCGCTTTATTTCCAGAAATCGCGACAAGTCTTGTAAAGAACGAAGAACCGTCAGATTATTTCCTCCTAAATGCGATCATTCTCAAGGCTTGCCAGCCGGAAGCGCCGCGGCGTTATGGTTCAGCTTCGGAAATGCGCACTGCTTTACAATCGTTGCAAAATACTGTTCGCTGATTTTCATCCAGAAACAGACGCGAGGTTTTAGATCTTTAGAAATACCAGCTCCGCCCATATCCCATATTCCCTTTCCCTTTTAACCCAATTGAACGGAGCTGGTAAAATGATTACATGTTTTATCCCTTTGTGCTTTAGCGTTTCTCCAGAGATATACGTATTAAGTTTCAAAATCTTTCAGAATAATTAGAAAATTTTTTGTTGAATCCAATTGTGTGGCGGGGGACTGCGGGTTGGGCTAATGTCATTCATGTATTTCGCCGGGCTTGGCACCGCCGTCCCCACGCAACGATTTTCGCAGCGCGAGAGCTGGGATGCGCTCCAGAACGCCGCGCTGTTTCCCCTGCTCAAGCCGCGTTCGCGCGCCATCCTGAAAAAAGTGCTCTGCGGGGACAACGGCATTGACGCGCGGCACTTGGCTTTGGAACCGCTCACGGAGGTTTTTGAGACGACGCCGGACGCGTTGCAGGCGCGGTTCACGCGTCATGCCCCCGCCCTGGCCACGCTGGCGGCGCGGCGCGCGCTGGAGGAAGCGGGCTGTGCGGCGGCTGAAATGGACGCGGTGCTCATCAGCACCTGCACGGGCTATCTGTGTCCCGGCCTCACAAGCTACGTGGGCGAACAGCTCGGATTGCGCCCGGATGTCTTCGGGCTGGACCTGGTCGGTCAGGGTTGCGGCGCGGCGTTGCCGAATTTGCGGGCGGCGGAAGCCATCCTGTCCGCCGGGCGCGCCAAAAAGGTTTTGTCGGTGTGCGTGGAGGTTTGCAGCGCGGCGTTTTTCATGGACGATGATCCGGGCGTTCTCATCAGCGCGTGCCTGTTCGGCGACGGCGCGGGCGCGGCGGTGCTCTCGAACGTGCCGCCGCCCAAAAAGCGGCGCAGGGTGGAATGGAAGTTCGCGGCGTCGCAACTGGTCGCCTCGGAGCGCGACACGCTGCGCTTCAGCCACAGGAACGGGATGTTGCGGAACATTCTGTCGCCGCAGGTGCCGCAGGTGGCCGGGGTCATCGCGGGCAAACTGTTCACGGATTCGCTTGCCGCGGCAAACATCAGGCGCGAAGAGGTCACGGGCTGGATCATGCACACGGGCGGGCGGGACGTGATTTTGTCGCTGCGGGACAACCTGCAATTGAGCGAGGCGGACGTGCGGCACAGCGCCGCCGTGCTGCGGGAGTTCGGCAACATTAGCAGCCCAACGGTTTATTTTGTGCTACAGGCGGCGTTGAACGATTCCGTGCCGGACGGGTTGTGGTGGATGTCCGCGTTCGGCGCGGGTTTCAGCTGCCACGGCGCATTTTTGGAAGTGAAATAAATCCTTCTCCTCCTCGTCCTCGACCTCATCCTCAACTTCGAAATGAAACGCATCGTCAAACCCGAAATCCTCGACACGCTGCCGCCGGACGACCCGGGCGCGCTGCGTTCGCGCCGCGATTTGCGCCGGGTCAATTCGTGGATGCAAAACCACAAGACGATGGCGCGGGCGCTGGCGGAAAATCTGCCGGGCGCTCCGAGGCAAATCACCGACCTTGGCGCGGGCGACGGGAATTTTCTGCTGCAAGTCGCGCAGGCGTCGCGTTTGCGGGGACTCAACGCGACGTTGCTGGATCTTCAGAAGAATGTTCCCGCCCAAACGCTCGCGGAGTTTTCCAAATGCGGCTGGCGCGCGGAAGCGGTGGTGGCGAATGTCTTTGACTGGCCGCAAATGGAGACGGAAGTGGTCGTGGCCAACCTGTTCCTCCACCATTTTGAGGACGGGGAATTGCGCGAATTGTTTCGCACCATCGCCGCCCGCGCGAAATTGTTCATCGTCATCGAGCCGCACCGGTTTCGATTTCCGTTCCCCTGCGCGCAAACTCTCCGGCTCATCGGCTGCGGCAAAATCACGCGGCACGACGCCGAGGCGAGCATCGCGGCTGGATTTGTGCGCACGGAGATTTCGGCGTTGTGGCCGGACAAGACAGGCTGGCGGCAGGCCGAACGCCGCGCGGGGTTGTTCAGCCATTTGTTTATTGCAAAGAAAGCCGAGTAAATGCCCGCGCCCAAGCCCATTCAAATCGTCGGTGGCGGGCTGGCCGGATTGACGCTGGGAATCGCGCTGCGGAAAAGGGAGATTCCCGTCACGATCTTTGAGGCGGGAAATTATCCGCGCCACCGTGTCTGCGGGGAATTTGTCAGCGGACGCGGATTGGAAGTGCTTGGTGCGCTGGGCTTGAAACAAAAATTTCTGGAATCGGGCGCGACCGAGGCGCGCTCCGCGATTTTCTTTTCCGGCAGTTCTGATTCGGCGGTGCGAGAATTGCCGTCGCCCGCGCTTTGCCTGTCGCGCTTCGTCATGGACAAGCTGCTTGCGGATGAATTTCAGAAATGCGGCGGGGAATTGCGGACTGGCACGCGCTGGCAGAATGATTTTTCCGAGGGAATCGTCCGGGCGAACGGGCGGCAGGTGCAGGCGACGAAAAACGGCTGGCGCTGGTTTGGATTGAAAGCCCATGCGCGGAACGTCTCGCCCGCCGCCGACCTGGAGATGCACGTTTTCAAGGACGGCTACGTCGGCATCTGCAAACTGGCTGGCGGCGAGGTGAACATGTGCGGCTTGTTCCGCCGGAA
>PKZR01000118.1 GCA_003133815.1 Limisphaerales bacterium
GATGTAATCTTCCAGCCGTTCGGGAAACAGCAGTGTTTGGGAACGATCCAAACCAGTGCGATGATTCATGCTTGATAAAGACTCACCGCAGGCGTAAAAGTTTCAACGATGTCTGACTTTTCACACAGCCTCTCCCCGGAGCCAACGTGGTTGGCCATGTTCGCCTTGCGCAGCGCGCGCAAGGTCATGTCCAGGTCGTCCTGGCTGCCGGTTCACGGATTGGCGGCTCAAGCGCGAGAACTCGAGCAAGTCGTCAATCAAAACTCCCAACGGCAACTCGTTTTAACGACTTCGCCTCATAAACATAGACGCTTGCTTCGAAATGTTCGCGGCGACGGGCAGCTTGGGAAAATGCCGATGCTTGTTCCATTAAATGAAATCAAGGGTGTGCATTTTCTAATTCGTAACGGCGCTTAACCTTTCGTTGGCCTCCCAGATTCAAGAAGCAGAGGAATTGCAGGGCCGCCGCCGCTGACAGATTGAGATATGAAAGAAGAGGAAGTCGCAGGCCTCGTCTGCCAGTGCGTGTGAATGACCGAAGATGCCGGCAACCAGCTTGGCCGCTGTGAGAAAACATTCACCGCAAACGCGGTGAATGGTGTCGCACAAGATGCGTTGGAGTCGGTTGAATCGCTCGCGCCAAGCGTCAAATTTCCCGTGTTGAATTTTTAATTTGAAAACGGCACGTTCAAATCATTCAGGGATTGCAAGCGGGTTTCGTCAATCGGCAACAGCATTTGAATCACCAAATCCAATTGATGCTTTATTGCCAGCATAACATGCTTTATTTGTGGGTCTGTGGATTTTTTGTATACCGTTCCGGCCTCTTTGTAAGCAATGAAAATTTCCGTGAGTATGGTTTCTATCTCGGCATTCATATCATTTATTGTCTTTCTCAATGCTCCGACGATTGGCGTTCTGAAAGCGTTTTTGCCATCGTGTTGAATTTGCAAAAGGGTATCAATTAAATCTGGAGCCTCAAAGTCAAATCGGAACAAGCAAACTCCACTATCTTGGATTTTTACCGTTTGATCGAAAAATTGTTGGCAAGCTGATTGATGCAAAAGAGTTGCCTTACGATTTAAAAACCCGGTTCGATGAGGTTTTTTGTGGAAACCTTCTAAAATCACTGGCTTCTTGAGCAGCAGTTTCTTGACTTTTTAGGTTGATTTCATTAGTGTTTAAGCGGGATAGGTTTTCCCTAAATAATAAATTCTTAGGCTTCAAAACCAATTGAGTTTTCCTATCCTTTTTGAATTTCTAACGCCAGAGCAAATAGCCCGCTGCCAAAATGATTCGAACAAAGGCAAATCGACGAAGTCCAAAAAAATCTCAAAAATCACGTCCAAAGACTTACATGGCTCTGGCAGCAGCAATCGGAATTGATGGAAAACCAAGAAAGTCACACAAGGTCAGACGGCCAAGAGACACTTAAATCGGCTGCGGGAAAACACGCATGGAGGACAACGAAGTCAGCTAGAATCGTTATGCATCGGACTGAATAACACATGGGCGGACAGGCACGTTTGATCAATCAATTTTATTTTTCTTCCGGGAGATCAAAAAAGCCAATTCTTCATTCGCTGTGATCGGTTGAATCTGTCGCTGATGGACAATGGAAACGTCCCCGTTCGGCAAAATGATTTCCAATGTTTGCAATACCGGATCAAAAGTTGTCCATCTGACTATTTCTCCGGAAGCGATGATTTTTATAAATTCCCCAAAATTCGGAGCATCATAATTCATATTGCGTGTTCCATTTCCATTCCGAACATCGCCAGTAGGTGAAGTTTGTGGCTTTGTTTTTGCGGGTCAGAATCCCGCCGCATTTGGACTTGATAAAGCAAACACTTCCCGGCGTCTTTTTGCAAACACAATTTCCTGTCAGGTCAGATCAAACGAACGCCGCCTCTGAAAAATGCGCGCGCGGGGATTGCCGAAGCCGAACCACCCCATCTGACGTCTTGCCATTCGTGCGGGCGTGAACGAGCATGTTTCGTTCGTGTGCATGACGAAATCAGAATTAAAAGATAAAAACTCCCGCCGCAAAGTCGCGCCCTTCACCGAGGCCGGTGCGTGGCGCGATGTCGGCAAGGGCTGGCAGCCGTTGTTCGGCAGTTTTCACGGTGAAGGCTACAGCATCGAGTGGCACGATTTCTATGCCAGGCGCGAGTTTGACTGGGCGGCGAGCTTTCATCCGGGCTGCGTGGAATTGTGCCTGAACCTGGACGGCACCGGTTTTGTGGAGGGACGCGGCTCGCGCGCCGAGTTTGAGCCGAACACCGCAGGGTTTTATCATCGCAAGGATGAACCGCTCACCGCGCGGCGCGCGGCCAACGAGCAGCACCAGTTTCTCACCGTGGAATTTTCCGGCCCGTTTCTCGCGAAACATCTCGCCGGCATGGAGCCGATGCTGCATCCCGTGGTTAGCGCGGCCATCGGAAATTCCCCGACAAAGGAATTTTCCCACGCGACCGTGCGGCTCACGGCGGCGCAGCAACAACTCATCGCCACGCTGCGGCAGCCGCCGGTTTATGCCAGCGCGCAGCCGCTTTGGTATCAATGCAAGGCGTTGGAGCTGGCCTTGACCTTTCTGCTCCAGCCGCCGCCGGAGAAGGAAATGTTTTGTTCGCGCCAGCAGCGGGTCGCGCAGGAACGCGTGGAACAGGTGATTTTTTTGCTGAAACAAAATCTCGCCGAGCCGCCAACCCTGGAAGAGTTGGGCAAAAAGATCGGCTGTAGCCATTTTTATTTGAGCCGGATATTTTCCGCGCAGACCGGTCACACTATCACGCAGCACCTGCGCCAGCTCCGCATGGAGCGCGCGGCGGAACTGCTCAAATCTGGAGAGCACAACGTCACCGAGACCGCGCTGGAAGTCGGCTACAACAACGCGATTTTCATGCACGTCACCTACGTGCCGTTCATCA
>PKZR01000146.1 GCA_003133815.1 Limisphaerales bacterium
GAAAGTCACCCCGACCGCTAAGCCAAGTATTCCAAGGTCTCGGCGTCTTCGATAAGAATGGTCATAAGCAAATTTTGCATCGGGGCTTAGAATAGACGTTTGTCAGGCCCTCCTGCGGCCGGAAATCAGATTGACCAATATCATGATGATGGCTACCACCAGCAGAATGTGAATAAACGAACCTATGGTGTAGCCTGTGATGAGACCGAGCAGCCACAGGACGATGAGTATTACCGCAATGGTGTATAACATAGTTCTCTTCTTTCAGTAGTGTGGCGGCTGGCTTCAAGGTGCGATTTTATCGCTCGCCCACTGACGGGCCTGCTGGAAATCATTCTTCAAGCCGTCATAGGCTTTCTCGGAGCCGGCTTTGACGCTGTCCCAGGTTGACTCGGTCGCGTTTTCGGCCTCATCCAACTGCTTGTTCATTCCGGACGCTTCGTCGCGCAACGCCTGGAGTTTGGGCTTGGCATCAGCCTTGACCGCATCACTGGAGCTTTCGATTTTGGCGGAAAGCGCGTCCGTATCCTTTTTGAGAGCGTCCAACTGCCCCTGCATTTTGGCCACGAATTCAGCTTTCTGCGCGAAGGCATAGTCCTTCATTTCCTGCGCGTCAGCTTTTGTTTCGGTTTTGACCTTGTCCAGCTGCTGGGCGGTGGATTGCTCCTCCGCCGGTTTGCAGCCCACCGCGAAGACGGTAATGGCGGCGAAGGCGATGACTAGGAATGTGTTTTTCATAACGGTTATTTTCGTTTTGCGTCCTTGGTGTTATCGGACAGGTGACTTTAGACTGCGGGCGGGACCGATCGCCATCAGGTGTAACCAGAACACAACATCCCTTTTCCGGCCGTCCTGAGCCGGGGAGCGCTTCGTTTCCGTCACGGCGGTGTGGGCGTGCCGGCACGGCTGGTCATTAAACTCATGAAATCTTCGTACTGTTTGTAATCTGCCGGGGGATTGAATTGCCCGGCGTCGGGCATGTCCAGCTTTAGGTCTCGGAAAAGCAAGACGACGGTTGCGCCGTTTTGGACCGTTTCAATTTTGATCGGAAAGTTGTTCAAGTCCGTGGCGTTCCAGACGGTCGATTCATGCGGGATGCCGTCATCGCCAGTGGCGACGACCTTGTTTTTGACACAATTCTGGCCTTGGACGTTTTCAGCGCCGACCTGGGTTGCCTCCAGCTTGTAATCTGCCACGGCTGAGATCGGACGGCGGACATACGCCGTCATGCCCGGATAGATGAAATAAATCACTTTTTCCGCGGGGCAGGAAATGGAGATCATCGTATTCATGCCCATTTGCGTGAGGCTTGAGGCATCCTGTCGCGGCAGGTTGGCGTCCCCCGCGCTCGCCATGTCCATTTCAAAACGGGTCTTTCCGTTCAGGTAGGCCAGCTTGCCTTGGACCGCGACCGCGTTGCCAGAGGCGCCGTAGGAATGAAAATCAAGGCTGGCGGTGAAGGCGGGGTTGTCCGCAAAGAGTTGAGGCAGGTAGCCGCTGAACTCCGGCGCGGGCAGCGCTTGCCCCCTGGGATCGCTCAAGCTGGATGGCGATTGCGCGTGTATTGTCGGCAGCGTGAAACCGAGGATGACCGCTAAAAAGGGCAGAGGGCTTTTCATCGTGTCACCCTAAGCGCTCGTCTGGCCATTCGCTATGGGGTGTACCCCTTAGCGCGAAAAATGGGACGGTTGTCGGCGCTTTCAGCACGGAAATTCCACGCCATCTGTAACTCTAAGGTGTTTACCCCATAGGCAAAATGAAGCAATGGCCCGATGGTACTGTGGATTGGCGGCCCCGCCATCAGGGGTGCCGTCCAATTCGACATGACGGCATGAAACAACAACTCATCGGGTTGTCACAACGATACGTGACGGCGTTGCGAAATCACCTGAACGAGGGGCCGCGCGGGAGCGTGCATCGCGCGGAGGGATTGGGACGCCAGGCCGCAGCCCCTCGGGTTGGAGATGCAGGATTTGGCTCGAATTCACGAGCGGGCGCTCACTGTCTTGAAACTACCCAATAATAGACATGGGCGGATAAAACAGGCGGAGATTTTCTTTGCCGAGGCCACCATCCCGATCATGGAGACTCATGGCGCGGCGCGAAAGGGCAAAATTGAGGTGGCAACGCTGAACGAGACGTTGAGCCGGCGAACAGCGGAATTAACCGCCACCAACCGTCAGTTGCAACAGGGCATCGCCCGGCACAAGGTCAAGGAGGCGGCCTTCAAGAAAAACGAGAAGGCGCACGACAAATGTTTGCGTGAAGCGCTTGAACTGCAAAAGCAATTGCGGCAACTGACCCACCAAGCGATGACGGCGCAGGAGGTTGAACGCAAGACGATCAGCCTCGAACTGCAGAATGAAATTGCCCAGACTCTGCTGGGGATCAACGTCCAGCTGCTTTCCTTGAAAGAGGAGTCCCGGAGCAATACCAAGGGTTTCAAGAATAGAATCGCCGAGACGCAACACTCGGTGGTAAACTTAGCTAAATCTGTGCGGCGGTTCGCGCGTGAACTCGACATCGGTCCGCCGGCATAATGAGATAATCCTTCACTATGCTTTGGCGGGGCGGGCCTTGAACTGCCCGCTTCCGCGGATCTTGCTATCATGGCCATAAGAACAAAACGCAAAGGAAAACACCGGTCGAAAAAGTCTGGCAGCGCCGTTCGCAAGACCACGCTCGCTTTGCCGCCCGCCGGATCATTTCCCATTATCGGCATCGGGACCTCCGCCGGGGGACTTGAAGCCTTGGAGCATTTCCTCGGTCATGTGCCGAACAGTTGTGGCATGGCTTTTGTCATCGTGCAACATTTGGACCCGACGCGCAAAGGCATCATGTCCGAACTGCTCCAGCGCGCCACGGACATGAAGGTGATCGAAGTCAAGGACCGCACCACGGTGCGGCCGGACTGCGTCTATGTGATTCCGCCGAACAAGGACATGTCCATCCTGCACGGCGTCCTGCACCTGCTCAAGCCGACCGCGACGCGCGGGCTGCGGCTGCCGATTGATTTTTTCCTCCGCTCGCTGGCGCAGGACCAGCAGGAGCACAGCGTGGGCGTGATTCTTTCCGGCATGGGCTCGGATGGCACGATGGGTCTGCGCGCCATCAAGGAAAAGGCGGGCGTGGTGCTGGTGCAGGAGCCGGCGACGGCCAAATTCGACTCCATGCCACGCAGCGCGATTGACGCCGGGCTGGCGGATATCGTGGCCCGGGCGGAAGAATTGCCGGGGAAAATTCTCGCCTATCTGCAACGCACCCCGCTCATCGCCCGGACAGAAGAGTTGCTGGAAGACAAGGCGCAGATGGGGTGGTGACGCCGCGCTCCCAATTGCTAACCGACGCGGACGAAATTCCAATTTTTTTGGCAACGTCTGTTTGCAGCCAGTGTAGTTCCAAGCGGTGTTTTTTTATTTGATCGCCGAGTGTCGTGGGTTGAGTTGGAACTCGCTGATTCGATTTCCAGTGCCGTGGATATAAGTGGCGTGGCCGGGAAACCTTGAAAGGACAAAGTGAGAGCAGAAGCCGTATATTTTTTAACTGAATTTGTTGCACGAATCTACGCCGCTATTTTCAATGGCCGAGAACCTTGAGAACAGCCGAAGTCAAATTTTATCCAGACATCTCCTGATGGCTTGTGCGAGTTTTTGCGCTTGAAAGGGTTTGGTGAGAAAGTTGACACCTTCTTCCAATGGAAAATCCTTGCCAGCGACTTCGGCGCTATAGCCACTCGCATAAATCACTTTCAATTTTGGATTCTCCTTCAAAAGTCGTTCGCCCAATTCCTTTCCGGTCATTCCGCCGGGCATGACCATGTCGGTCAGTAATAGATGGATTCCATCGCGCTGCTGGTTCCAGACTTCAAGGGCTTCGAAGCCGGTGGCGGCTTCGAGCACGCGGTAGCCGAGGCGCGACAGAACATTTTGAACCGAGGCGCGCAGTTTGGGTTCATCCTCGACCAAAAGGATTGTTTCGTTGCCGCCCCGTCCCGGCTCGGTCGTCGGCTGCACAAATTTCTGGTCGGAAGTTTTAGCGAGGCGCGGAAGATAAACTCTGAACGTCGTTCCGTGACCCACCTCGCTATAAACATTTACCCAGCCTTTATGCTGCTGGACGATTCCGAAAACCGTCGCCAATCCGAGTCCGGTGCCTTTGCCGACTTCCTTGGTGGTGAAGAACGGCTCGAAAATCTTCTGAAGATTTTCTGGTGGAATGCCGCAGCCGGTGTCGCTCACGCTCAAGCAGACGAATTTACCGGGCCGGACTTGAGCGGAATGCGAGGCGGCGGCTTCGTCGAATTCGGCGGTGGAGGTCTCAATGATGAGTTGTCCGCCTTTGGGCATGGCGTCACGGGCATTAACCGCGAGATTCATCAACACCTGGTCCATCATGCCCCCGTCGGCATGGATGAACAACTCTTGCATCGCAAATTTGAACTGCAAATGGATGTCGTCGCCGAGTGTGCGCCGCAGCATTTTGGTCAGCTCGTTGATGGATTCGTTCAAATCCAATTCTCGAAGCTGCAATGTTTCTTTCCGGCTGAACAAAAGCAACTGGCGGGTCAGCGCGGCGGCGCGTTGTGTGGACGCGCTGATCTCCTCGGCAAATTCAGACTGCGCCGGAGAAAGGCCACCTTCTGCTTTTAGCAAATCAGACTGCATCTGGATAATCCCCAGAATATTGTTGAAATCGTGCGCCACGCCGCTAGCCAACTGGCCGATGCCTTCCATTTTTTGGGACTGGCGGAATTGTTCCTCCAGTTGTTTGCGTTTGAAGAACGACCCGATTTGCCGCCCGATAATGAGAAACATTTCCAGTGTTGCTTCATCCGCCTTGTGTATTTTCCGTCCCAGAAAATCCATTACGCCGATGACTTCGCCTTCCAAGGCGATTGGAAATGCCAGTGCGCTGTGCAACCCGATTTTCTTGGCAAAAGATGCGCGTGGATAATTATTATCATTGGCGATGTCCGAGATTAACAATGGTTTGCCGGATGCCCACACGCGTCCCGGCAGGCCGTTGTTCAATGCAAAGGTCAAAGCGCGGGTCTTGGCCATCATTTCTTCTGCAGGAAGTTCTGGTTGGTGCCATGCTTCCAGGCAACGCAACACATTGGTTTTTCTATCCACTTCCCAGATTGCGCCAAAATCCCACCCTTCAGATTCGCAGATGGCCTGCATGATTTTTGGCGTCGCTTCATTCAAAGTGGTTGAATCAGCCAGTGCCCGGCTAATGGCGCTTTGCGTGGCCAACCGGCGATCCGCGCGCTTGCGCTCGGTAATATCGTGCTGGGTGGCCACAAAGTGCGTGATTTTTCCGTTGGGATTGCGAAGGGGCGCGATCTGCCATTCCAAGTCAAATTCCGTTCCGTCCTTGCGATAATTGATGGTTTCGCCTGCAAACGCTTCGCCCCGTTCGAGATTTTTCCGGAGCCGGAGCAACACGGCCTTGTCCGTGCGCGGCCCCTGTAAAATCCGGGGCGTTTTGCCGATGACTTCCTCTGCCGTGTAGCCTGTCATCTGCGTGAAGGCGGGATTGACGAAAATAATTTTTGGTCCCGGCAAATCGAGTTCCGCATCTGTGATCGTAATGGACTCTTTGGACTGTCGCATGGCGGATTCGAGCAATCGCAACGACTCCTCGGCTTTTTTGCGCTCGGTGATGTCGCGGATCATCGCCAGCAGATTGCCGTCTGGCATCGCGTTCGCGATCGTGTCCACTGCGAAGACCGAGCCGTCCTTGCGCCGGAACTGCCACTCCCGTTGGTAGTCGGATTTGGTTTTGATCACGTCCAGCGCCTGCCCGATGTGCGGAATTTCCGCCGGGGAAACGATGTCCGTGGCGTTCAGCCCGATAAATTCGTCACGGGTATAACCGAGCATCCGGCAGATGCTCGTGTTGGCATCGAGGTAGTAACCCTTGGCATCAACAATGACGATCCCGTCAGGCGCATACTCGAAGAGCCTGCGATAGCGCTCCTCGCTTGCCCTCAACATCTCTTCCGTCTGCTTCCACTCGCTGATGTCCCGCGCCACTTTCGATGCACCGATGACAATGCCGTCGGCATTCTTGATTGGTGATGCCGTGACCGAGACATGAATAAGCCGTCCATCCTTTGTTTGCCGCTGCGTTTCGAAATGCTCCACATTTTCGCCGCGTCTGATCTTCGTCAGTATTTGATTTTCCTCCTCCTGCCGGTCGGCGGGAATCAGCCGCATGATTGAAGTGCCAATCATCTCGGCGGCGGTGTAGCCGAAAATTCTTTCCGCACCTTTGTTCCAACTGGTGATGATGCTGTTCAGGTCTTTGCCGATGATGGCGTCATCTGAATAATTAACAATCGCCGCCAGCCAGATTGAAGCCATTTCCGCCGCCTTGCGCTCGGTGATGTCGGCGCGGATGGCCACATATTGGCGCGGTTTGCCGTCTTCATTGAGAAACGGAACGATGGTCGTGTCCACCCAATAAAACGAACCGTCCTTCGCTTTATTTTTGATTTCACCTTTCCAGACTTTGCCGCTGGCAATCGTCGTCCACAAATCGCGGATGAATTCCTTGGGATGAAAACCTGATTTAATGATGCGATGGTCCTGACCTAGCAATTCCTCGCGGGAGTATTTTGAGATGGCGCAGAACTTGTCGTTGACGCAGGTGATCTTTCCCTGCGGGTCGGTAATGGCCACGATGGCGTGTTCGTCGAGAGCGGCCTTGAGGTCGTTAATTTCTTTTAGCGAATCTCTTAATTGTTGATCCGGTTCCATATGCCCTATGAATTGACTGACCCAGAGATAATTTAATAAAGACGCCAGAAAATCCCGCACTGCAAGTTATTTCTTCGATTTTCTTTGCCGCCGAATAATTTTGCAAAAACGCAAAAATCCATGTTTGTGGACACGCCTGCACTAATGAATACGGACATAACCATGAAACCTTTCATTTTTTTGAAAGATTTTGAATCTTTGAACGTATTCCTTCCGGATATTTGTAAAAATCCGCTGACGCAGTCTCTAAATTACAGCTAGTTGCGGCCATTTTTGAGGCGGGCGGCATTGTTTTATACCAGCTCCGTTCACGTCACGCCGCCGCAGCGAACCTGACCTTCCTTGACGGCCATTCCGCTTATTTCAAATACACCTACATGGCCTACCAGAAAGGCACGAAGATCGGCGACCCCGGCAACCCGGACATCAATTGGTCTTACGACGGCACGCCTTCGCAATAATCAGAGCATCCAAGAAGCTTCGTTATCTGCTCTTGGCCTTTGGCGGTCGGTTTCCAACGGTCTGTTTCCCAGCCCCAAAGAGTTTTGACGCTGACACCCAAATCCAAGGCAAATTGCTTCCGCGATTTCCGTAATTTTAGCCTGTGCTGCTTTATCTTTTGACCCCTAGAAATAGGGGCTTCAGGTGAAAAAAAGGCAACACATGATGTTTCGTTGCCTTTTGGGGTTTTGAGGCCCGTTTCGGTGAACGGATCGTATCCCAGATACGCGATTAAAGGGGGCTGGAAAGACCAAGATGGGTATATCCGGTCGCATTCCCACAGGCTCAAGGTTCGTGCGCTAACCCCTAATTTTACAGCGGCTTCCCGCTGTCGGATGCCCGCCAAGAACCGTTTTTTCTTGAGGTGTTCGCCCAAGGTCGTAGGCTCCTTGGCGATTGGAAAACTCCGTGTCCAAACTGGTGCAACATCCTTGCGAGCGACGGTTACTCTGCGCTCATAAAAAGGCAACATCGCGCACACCAGACGGGAAAATGGTGGGCGAGTCGAAGAGTTCGCCGCGCGAAATTCAGAATTATCTTGGCCGAATTTCCGGGCCGCTGCTCGACCGCATAGATTTGCACGTCGAAGTGCCGCAGGTGAAATTCCGCGAAATTTCCGGCGACCGCACCGGCGAAGCGTCAGCAGAAATCCGCAAGCGCGTCATTGCCGCACGCCAGCACCAGCAAAAACGTTTCGCGCATAAACCCAAAATCACCTGCAACGCGCGCATCGGGCCGAAGGAGTTAAAGGAATTCTGCGCGCTGGACGACACGACGAAGGAATTGCTGAAAATGGCGATGACAGAATTGAATTTCAGCGCGCGCGCCTACGATCGCATTTTGAAAGTGGCGCGGACGATTGCGGATTTGGCTGGCTCAGAAAACATTTTGAGCGAACACATTTCCGAGGCGATTCAATACCGCTCGCTCGACCGGCAATTGTGGACGTGAGACCGCACAGTGTTTTCACATATTCTTAAGCCGAAAGCCGAGAGTCGAAAAAAGATTCAAAAATTATTTGACAAGAATGCAATCTCATTGATAATAACGACTAGATAAGTCGTATTTAGTGCTATGCATGGTTTATTACAGCGAAAATAAATTGATTCGCCTGTATTGATAATACGACTTAAACAGTGGTTTTAATCGAATGAGTGAATTAAAGACAAAAGGCAGTGACGAATTGAAGTGGTTGGAATTGGTTATCCAACACGTCGGCTCGTTGCGTTATGGCGTGGTGGAAATCGTCGTGCATGATTCGCGCGTGATTCAGATTGAAAAGA
The DNA here is from genome assembly GCA_003133815.1 of Limisphaerales bacterium. Taxonomy (GTDB): domain Bacteria; phylum Verrucomicrobiota; class Verrucomicrobiia; order Limisphaerales; family UBA11358; genus UBA11358. The sequence continues at coordinate 8,549 of PKZR01000146.1, forward strand.
CCGAACGTGTGCGTCTGGAAAAAAGCGCCGACAAAGAAATCTAAAATCTAATTTCAAAATTTACAGGCTGCTGACCGGTCAACCGGAAGTTCCCATGAAAATAAAAAAACAAATCATCCATGCGGAACTGGATTCAAAAATTGGCGTGCGCGTCGCTCACAGCGGGTTTGCTGTCGGCAACGAACGCATCTCTTGCGGCTGACGTAAAAATTCTCAACGTCTCCTACGATGTCACGCGGGAATTTTACCAGGACTACAACGCGGCGTTCGCGGCTTATTGGAAGGAAAAAACTGGCGACACGGTGACGGTCAGCCAATCCCACGGCGGTTCAAGCAAGCAGGCGCAATCGGTCGTCAACGGACTTGAAGCGGACGTAGTGACGATGAACCAACCGCCGGACATTGATATTTTGCATTCGGTGGGGAATTTGATTCCGGTGAATTGGGCTTCGCGTTTGCCGAACAAAAGCGTGCCTTACACTTCGACGATTGTTTTTGTCGTCCGCCAGGGCAATCCGAAGAACATCAGAAATTGGGACGATCTGGTTCAATCAAATGTTTCAGTTGTCATTCCGAATCCGAAAACTTCCGGCAACGGACGTTACAGCTATCTGGCGGCGTGGGGATATGCGCTGAAGAAATCCGGCGGTGACGAGAAGCAGGCGCGCGACTTCGTGGCAAAACTTTTCGCGAATGTGCCTGTGCTCGACACCGGCGGACGCGGCGCGACTACGACGTTTGCGGATCGTGGCATCGGCGATGTGCTGCTGACGTTTGAAAACGAGGCGGCGCTGGTGCAGAAACAATTTCCTGATGATGGGCTGTTGGTGGTTCTTCCGCCTGTAAGTATTCTTGCTGAAAATCCCGTGGCTTGGGTGGATCACAACGTGCAGCGGCATCACACCGAGGCTGTTTCGCGCGCTTATCTGGAATATCTTTACAGCGACGCCGGGCAGGAACTGGCGGCGCAACATTTTTTTCGTCCAAAAAATCAAACCATTCTTGCGAGGTATTCCACACGTTTCAAACCGCTCGATTTGTTCACGGTGGATGAAATCGCTGGCGGTTGGCAAAAGGCGCAGCAGGTGCATTTTGCCGACGGCGGAATTTTTGACCAAATCTATCAACCAAACCAATAAAGAAAAAAGTTATGGCGCGCATATTCAATGACATCACGGAAACCATCGGCAACACCCCGCTCGTGCGGCTGAACCGCACGGCGAAAAAACATGGCGCAGTCGCCGACGTATTGCTCAAGCTCGAATTTTTCAATCCGCTCTCCAGCGTCAAAGACCGCATCGGTTTGGCAATGATTGAAGATGCCTTCAAGTCTGGCGCGATCAACGAAAGCACAATTTTGATTGAACCGACCAGCGGCAACACCGGCATCGCACTGGCGTTCGTCGCCGCCGCGCGCGGATTGAAATTGATTTTGACGATGCCCGAAACGATGAGCATCGAGCGGCGCAAGTTGTTGAAAATTCTCGGTGCGAAACTCGTGTTGAGCGAGGGCGCAAAAGGCATGAAAGGCGCGATTGCCAAAGCCGAGGAACTCCACAAACAAATTCCCAACAGCGTCATCCTCCAGCAATTCAGCAACCCGTCAAATCCGGCGATTCACCGGCGGACGACCGCAGAAGAAATCTGGCGCGATACGGACGGCAAGGTGGACTTCGTGATCGCCGGTGTTGGGACCGGCGGCACGATCACTGGCGTGGCGGAAGTCATAAAAAAATTGAAGCCGGGCTTCAAGGCAATTGCTGTCGAGCCGTCAAAGTCGCCTGTCATATCCGGCGGACAACCGGGGCCGCATAAATTGCAGGGCATCGGCGCGGGATTTATTCCCGCGAATTTGAATGTGAAAATTCTCGACGAAACAATTCAAGTCAGTGAGGAAGATTCCGGGCCGATTTCAAAAGAAGTGAATCAGCTTGATGGAATTCCGGTCGGCGTTTCGAGCGGCGCGATCATTTGGGCGGCGTTGCAAGTGGCGAAGCGTCCTGAAAATAAAGACAAAACCATCGTCGCCGTGGTTCCGTCATCGAGCGAGCGTTATCTTTCGACTTGGCTCTTCACGGACATTGGCACCGAGACTGATGACATTAGCGCACTGTTGAATGTCTAATTTTTCCATATTTTCACCCGAATTAAAGCGAGACCAAATTTCTCCTGATGAACATTTTTAGAAAAATATCGTTTTGCCTGGTAATCATATTTTCGTGGCGCATAGACGTCTTTGCAAATAGTGGGGCGTCTTCGGAAAATCCTTACGCGCAGATTGTGACGCGTAATGTGTTTGCCCTCGACACGTCCGTATCGTCCGCGCCATCAACCCTGAGTAAACCGCTGCCAACAATCACGCCAAACGGCATCATGTCCGTCTTCGGCAGTGTGCAGACGTTGTTCAAAGTCACCGACAATCAGTTCGGCCAGCCAGTCAGTGAAAAATCTTACATACTTGGCGAAGGCCAGCGCGAAGATGACATTAAGGTTGTTCGGATTGATGAAAAAAACGCCGTCGTAACTTTTAACAACCACGGCACGATTCAGGAATTGCCACTGGTCACTGCAACGACTTCGGGAAATGTGGGCCAAATTGCGTCTTCCAATCCCGACAGTTTGCATGGAAATCGTTTTGCTGGTGGCAGAGCGCTGGCATCGGCAAACCAAATACCAAGCAACAACGGCAATATCACTGACTCGTCGGGATTTCATTCAGGTTATCCGGTTGGCACATATAAAAATCCCTCGGGTCAGGGATTGATCGTTCCAAATGTTTCTTTTGCCGGCACTTCGGACAGTGACAACGCGTCGCTTCAAGCTCCGGCTGTTTCTAATGACGTTAGTTCCGACAACAATAGTTTTTCAAGACAGGGAGCGGATGGTTTAGCCGCTGAACAGTTGGCGGATATACGGATGGTTTTATTTGCCCGACAGCATATGCAGTAATCGGGCCGATGTAGCGGATGATTTGCCCACCTCGCAAAGAGGAGGCTCAAGTTTAACCTTTGAATGATGTGGAGCTGACCGGTTCACCGGAAGTTCTTCAGATAAAAGTCTGTGACTGTGACCTGATGGTTGCAAACAGGCGAAACTGAAAACGACCGGATTATGAACATAAAAAAATTGATCAACCTGGGAGCAATCGCCTTGTCTCTGTCCTGCCTGCCTGCCTATGCCCAGACATTGTATAACACTTACGCCGATGGTGACCTGATTTTGGATTTCAGCAAGTCGGGCGCTACATATGACGTGGAGGTTGACATTGGTAATCTTGCCAGCCTGACCAATGCGGCGAAGACAGCGGGTGGGACATTGCAAATCACCGCTTATAACGCAACCAATCAACTTGTCGGAATTTTTGGCAACGTCAACAACCTGTCGTTTTCAGTTTTCGGGATTCAAAACAACGCGTCTGGATCTGTCGCGGCGAACACCTCTTGGCTTTCAGATCAACAAGCTGGCAGCAGTCCGAACTCGGCTCCGAATGACTTGACAGGTTCTGTTCAAAACTCGCTCAAGACAACGGAGAATGGAATTCTCGGTTTGGATGGCTTTGGAGGTTATAACTCCCTCGGCCTTCTGCCGTGGAGCATAGCCAATTCAGCCGGGCCGACCGTTGCAATCATTCCGAGCGGCAACGTCAATGGCTACACCCATTTGGCTGGCAGTTTTAACGGTGCGCCCAGTGGTTTCCCTACAATCACGACGTCTTCCACTTTTTCATCGGGTGGGAGCGTTACTGCGGATCTGTTCGAGTTCGATCCGGGGCAGGGACCTACTCATCAGGCAATCTTTGATGGTGACTTCACCTTCAATAGCGATGGCACGCTGGATTTCACCTCTATTACGCCAGCGCCGGAACCAAGCGTGTATGGATTGTTGGGAACCGGCTTGCTGTTGGTCGCGCTTCGCCATCGTTATTTTGGAACCAAATCTGACAACATAAAAATTTAACCGCTTAAATTGAAAATAAATAAAACAAACCTTGAAACATTCTTAACAAAAAAATAAACAAAAAAACAATATGAAAAACTATCTCAAAAAAATAATTCTCGCCGGCATTTCCGGCGCACTGTTGGTGCCCTCGCTTCATGCGGTTTCTGTCAGCATCGTCACCGTTGGCGGCAATGCCAGCATCAAGCTCGTGCAAGACCGTTTGACGAATAGCTCGGGCGGCCTCCTTCCTGGCGGCACCATCGTCAATAACGCCACCAACACCTTGATTTTCCGGGCCACCGGAACTTGGGGAACCACCAACGTCACATGGGATTTTAACTTCACCGGCGGTGCGGCGGCCATTCTGGACATCGCGAACCAGAATCACGTCACATTGACGGATAACTCCACGGCCATTCCGGTCAGTGCGATCAGCATCACCGCCCCGGAAACAGTGGGCATCAATTCCACTGCCCTGGGAATCCAGCAAGACTACACCTTGGTTGCGCCGCTGGTTTTTGTGAAGAATAACGGCGCGGATCTTGTCGGCGTATCAAACATCACGCAACGGCTGGCCAATTATCTGGAGTCATCCGGTGGCACGCTGCCTGCAACCTACTTCGGCGGCGCCACTGCCAACCCGGTTTATTTCGTGGGCCGCAACACGGCTGCCGCCGTCCGGCAGGTGCTTGATGCCAACATCTTCTTCACCGGTTCAGCGATAAATTATCACACCAACTCAGCCGGCAATCCCGTTGCGTGGGCCGGCGCCGGCAGCGGCACTGAGGTGGCGAACAATGTGACTATCATACCGGGATCCATCGGCACATTGGCGGTTCAGGATGCAGGCTCGCTGACTAAATTGAGTTACGAAGGCGTGCCATTCTCCACCGCCAACGTCATCAACGGCACCTATCCGCTCTGGGGTTATGAACGGTATATTTATTTCCCGTCCCCGGACAGCCGCGCTCCCTCGGCCAACCAGCTCACGCTCATTAAAGCCTTGGAAAATGCCGTGTCGGATCCGACTTACGACCACAATAATTCATTGTTCGTGAACAAATTCGTGTCGTATTCCGACGTGAATGCATCCGTTCAACGCAGCGCAACTTTGGACGGCGGCTTGATCTTCTCTCAAATATATTGAGAGACGTTCGGCTTAAATTTTTAAGCTGAAAACCGCAAAGACCGGCGCGGATTTTTTCCGCGCCGGTCAATTGATTGAATAACGAGCGTGATACAGACCGAAAATCAGCCTTGAGAAAAACGTTTTTAATCTGAAAAAAATCAAACAACTGATCCTGATGATCCTTGCGACCACACTGGTTGAATCTTCCACGGCTTTCGCCGGGGAGACAAATCCACCTGCTGTCATCGAGAATCTTTTTGCCGCGCCGTTGCCCGTCACAAACGCCTCCGCAAATTTGGCGTCTCGGTTTGACGTGCGTTCTTACAAAATCGAAGGCAACACCGTTTTGCCGCCCGAAAAATTCGGGATGCTTTCCAATTACACCGGCACCGTGGATTTCCCGCGCATCCGCGAAGGACTGGGCGGGTTGCAACTGCTTTACCGCGACCTCGGCTTCGTGACCGTCAGCGCCACGCTGCCGCAACAGAAATTGACGAACGGATTCGTGCGCGTGAAAATCATCGAAGGCAAACTCGCCGCAATCCGCGTCGAAGGAAACCGCTGGTTCAGTTCCAACAATGTCATGCGCGCCCTGCCGAGCCTACAGACAAATATTTTGCTGAACACAAAATGGTTCCAGCCCG
>PKZR01000038.1 GCA_003133815.1 Limisphaerales bacterium
GTGTTGAAAAAACTCACGGGACATTCCGTGTCGAAAATGGGGGCGGCGGGCAAGGCTGGCAGCATTAACACCGAAACCAAAGCTGCCGGCAAAATGAATTTAAGGACTGTTCTCATGCAAATGCCTCATTTCAGTTAGCTGGCTCTAAATTCCGTGAGCCGGTGGGATTGATTGATGAGCTAACGGTGAAAACTCCATTTCTTGGCAAAAGGTAAAAATCAATCCGGCCATATTTACCGTCTGGCAATTGGACGTAATATTTGCTGCGGACTTCACCAAGCCAATCTTGATTTGTAGCTGGCATATCAATAACGATTGAAGGCTGGTATCCGCTTTCCGGTGCTTGAAAAGCAAATTCCTCATCCGTGGGAACAAGGCCGCCGCTGGGCATAGAAAGTTGTAATTTCCAATCAAACGGTTGCTTTTTCATATCGGAAATATCTCGCCACAATTCCAGTTTAAGTTGGCCGCTTCCGGCGGGAACTTGAGTGCCATTAAGCAAGTTCAGTTCTACCGGCGTTCCGTCATGGTGAAGCTGGGCGATTTTCATTCCAGAAGGGAAACTTCCTCCTATCAATGTTTCTCCTGCACCTTTTTTGCGCAGATGAAAAATGACTGGATTTTGCGGATCGGGGGAAAACTTCCCTCCGCCTAAAGAGCCATATCTGAAAGAATCATTATCCTTTCTCGAAATATAATAGCCTTGTTTGCTGACTGAAACACCTAACGTCCAACCACGCGCATCTTTCAACGAAAATAGTCCTTCACTATCGCTTTTTGTGTCAAATATTCTACTGGCATCTTCTGCTGGAATTTCCTGCCAACTGAAATGTATATTTGCATCAGCAACTACATTGCTGTTTTCATCTACAACCATACCATAGAATTCGATTGGGGCTTGCCATTGCGAAAGAAGATGAGCATTTATAGCATTCGATTTTCCCGGAGTTGTTTCTACATACACGATGTTTGTAAGTTCCTCTAAATGTTGCGCTGGCGGATTTTGTTGATTTTTTGCAATTGAAGATTGTGCCGCTTTGGGCTGCACCACTTGATTCGACTGATTACTGGCTGCCGCGCTTTGCACGGGCAAGTTAACATTTTGATGGTGTTTTGTTTTGATTATCAGCAAAAAACAAATAATCAAAACAATGACGCAAGGCATCCAAATTTGTTTTCTCATGGTGCGGGTTGGATTTGAAGTAGGATTAGTTGGTAATATGGCAAAGTGGTTTGAATCGGCCATGTCCATTGTGCGCTGTGGTCGTCAGGAAATGCCTTGTTGAATCCAAATTGTGCAGTGAGGTCTATCCCTAACTGAATTACGCCGTGTCCAGATTCGGGCGGGCTTTGGCCGATAGACAAGGTGCGCGAGCGTGAAGCATAAGCCCGTGATTCTTCCGAATCCGTGACTGTGTAACTTGAACCGAAAGGCGGTTCATAAGTGACGGTCATTCCATCATAGTGATAATCCGAAATTGGCACATTTGGTTTTGCCGCACCTTGGTCACTCTGCCAGAAAGCCAGCACCGGATCGTTGGTGTTGTAAAAATTTACAATGTTTCCAGCGAAGTTAGCATTAGTATAAACACCACGATAGCCCATAGGTTGCCATTCGGGAGTAGGGCCATATGTGTTTTCGTCAGCCACCAAACCATCGTAAGTCGGCGCACCCACATCATAAGCACTGTCAGGCATTGCGCCTTGTGTCAAAATATAAGTGTCGAATGGAGCACCATTTTTAATTGCTTCACTTGCCACTGCATTCCCCTGACTGTGGGCAAAGATGTTCAAGCGGTCGTTCGGAAAGCGTGTGCGCAGCCCGCTCAAGTAATTTTTCAAAGACGTGCTGGCCTTGTAAGCCTTGATCTCGCTGTCATTGAAAACCATTGTATCAACATTCAAAAGCGTCCAGAGATTAAAGAACTCACAGGGCCAATCCACAGTAGCAAATTTACCCTGATAACCGGCCCAATACAACCGTTTGAACACGGTATCGCTGTCATTGAGCCAGTCCCAATTTCCTACATTGATGCCGTGGACAAAAACGATGATGTTTGAATCTTCATCGGATATTGTCGCTACTGGATGCTGCACCGTTTCAATAGAACTGCTCCATGTGCTGATTGCGCCACCCGTGTTGTCTGTGATGACTGCCCGCTCGTAATAATCCTTGATGTCGTGCAAATCAATGTAGGCCGAAGTTTGAGCAATGATGTTGCCATTTTGATAAATCGTCAGCGTGAATTGTCCTTCACCGATGCCCGCGCCTTCAAACATAAAATACTTGTTCGAGCCGTCAAAAAAGTTTGCCGGGAACGTGTAGGTATAATACGGCGAAACAATGCGGAGCAATTGCTGATGCACCAAGCTTTCAGCGACGGTTGAATTTGTCAAATAGCTGATGCCACCGTCGCCTTCATCAGTGTAAAGATTGATTGCTGGCGAACCGGATATTTCATTGCAAGTCAGCGTCACGGAATAACCTTGCGATGATGGCAATGAAGGCATTCCGCAAATCCAGAGACGCGCGAAATTTTCCAAGTCACGCTGGCAGGTGATTTGTCCGGCGGAGTAATTTGGCGGATTCTGCGGAACCGGCAAGTCCCTGTCCAAATTTCCATTGATGCCCGATTTGATGTTTCCATTGTTGACCCAAAATTCCATCGGTGAACTTTGCGATGTTGCATCCGGGCCATTGAAGCTCAAATCCAT
>PKZR01000167.1 GCA_003133815.1 Limisphaerales bacterium
GTGCAACGCGATTGTTTTTTCTTTCGCGCCGCTCGGCAACGTGTTTTCATCGGCGCATGATGCGTGTTAAATTTTGGGGCGTGCGTGGCTCGATCCCGACGCCGGGGCTTGGCACGGTGCGTTATGGAGGCAACACAACCTGCGTCGAAATCCGCGTGGGTGATGAAATCATCATTCTTGACGCTGGCACAGGATTGCGCCCGCTCGGTCTTTCGCTGCTGAAGGAATTCAAAAAACAGCCTTTAAATCTAACGATGCTGTTGACACACACGCATTGGGATCACATTCAGGGATTGCCGTTTTTTCCGCCAATTTACAACCCAAGCTGTCGGATGAAAATTGTCGGCTGCCATGGCGCCCGCAAGGGATTGTCCGCGATGCTTACCGGCCAGATGGAAAGCACATATTTTCCTGTCGCGTTCGACAAGCTGCCGAGCAACATCCAGATTGAAGAGCTGAAGGACTTTAATTTCGACATTGGCCCGGTCATTGTTCGGGCGTTGCGCGCGAACCATCCGGGGATGTGTGTCGGTTACCGGCTGTTTTCGCCCGACGGCATCGTTTCGTTTTTTCCCGACACGGAGCCGCGCACCGGCGGTATTGACCGTGAAATGGTCGAGTTCGTCCGGGATTCCGACGTTCTCATCTTGGACTCCCAATATGACCGGGCTGGATACAAGAAACATATTGGCTGGGGACATGGTTGTGTGGACGATTCCGTGGCGCTGGCGTTGCAGGCAAACGTGAAACTGCTTCTGTTTTTCCACCACGATCCGGACAGCGACGACAAAAAAATTGACGGTTTTGTAAAACACGCACGCAAGCTTGTGGCCAAGGCAAAATCAAAAATGAAAGTTGATGCCGCGAGCGAGGGGATGACGATTCAGTTGCCGACTGGAAAACTGCGTTGATTTTATAGCGCGCGATTTAAACCGGTTTTTCTCCATAATTAATCGCCATTGCTCCGCCGAGGAGATTTATCACTCGCACGTTGGCGAGCTTCAGACCGCGCATTTTTTCGGCGACAGCCATTTGCGCCGGATAATGTTTCAGTGATTCCAAAATGTAGGCGTAAGCCTGCGGATTGCCGCAAAACAGAAGGCCGATGAGCGGCACGGAGCATTTCAAGTGGGTGAAATAAATCGCTCGCCAAAGCGCGTTCGCCGGCTTGCCAAATTCGAGAACGATCAATCGCGCGCCTGGCTTGGCTACGCGCAGCATTTCTTCAAGGCCGCGCTCCCAGCTTGCCAGATTCCGCAATCCGTAGCCGACGGTTATGATGTCGAACGAATTTTCGGGAAACGGGATTTGCTGGGCATCTCCCTGGATGAAATTAGGAGTTGGAAGTTGGGAGATGGAAGTTGGGGATTTTAATTTCTGACTTCGGGCCTTTGCGACTTCGAGCATTTTTTCGCTGAAATCCAGTCCGGTCGTTTCCGCTCCACTTCGGGCAAGCACGAGCGCAATGTCGCCAGTGCCGCAGCATAAATCGAGTGCGCAATCGCCGGGTTTTACGTTGGCAAGCCGGACGACGCGGCGTTTCCACAGCCGGTGCAGGCCGAAACTTTGCAGGTCATTCAGCAAATCGTATCGTCTCGCAATGGAGGCGAAAAGGTCGTTGACCTTGGCGGCACGTTGATGGCCGGGCGAATAGAAGACGTTGCTCATGCGGGCATTCTGCACGATGAACGGTTTGTAATCAAAGGGGATAAAATTACTTTGCTCGGATGGATGAGCTTTGCTATTGTGCGCCCTCAATTGAGGCCGTTGGATTATAACTGCAATATTTATGAGCACCGAAGCTGCGCCAGACGAAAAGAAGAAGATTCTGGTCATTGATGATAACGAAATCATCCTCAAGACGACTTCCATGAAGTTGATGAGCGCAGGCTATCAGGTGTCTACCGCGCTGGATGGGTCTGAGGGCGTCGCGCTGGTGCGCAAGGAAAAGCCAGATCTGGTTCTGCTCGATATCACGTTTCCTGCGGATGTCGGCGGCGTCTCCTGGGATGGATTCCGCATCATGGACTGGCTGCACCGTGTGGATGAAACGAAAAAGATCCCCATTATAATCATCAGCGGCGTGGTTGAGGAAAAAAACAAGCAGCGTGCGGCGGCCAGTGGTGCGATCGCGTTTTTTCCCAAGCCTGTGAATTTCGACGAAATGATCAAACTCATCCGCACGACGTTGAGCGCGCCTGCGACCGGCACGCCGCCGGCGTGATTGGTGTTGCAAATCGGCTTCGATTTTGTAAATTACTTTTGTTTCTGGAAGCGAGCGTAGCTCAGCCTGGTAGAGCATCACGTTGCCAACGTGAGTGTCGAGGGTTCGAATCCCTTCGCTCGCTCCAATTTCAAAATCTTCTGTAGCAAACCGGCTTGATTTCAAGCGGCCTTCAGCGGATTATCTCGCCAATGCCTTTGCCAAGCGAATCTGTCACCCTCACGGCCGCGCAAATCGCCGAGTTGAACAAAAAGCTCGCCGACCTGCGTCACAGCGTGAATAATAATCTCGCGCTTATCATTGCGGCAGCAGAAATCATGCGCCTACAGCCGGAATCCACCGCGCGGATGCAGAAACGGCTGGCGGAAAAGCCGCACGAAATAGCTGAAGTAGTCGCAAAGTTTTCGCGTGACATGGAGGCCGCATTGCACATCACAAGGCCTTGAGCTTGTAACTGTCCGCACTGCTTGCCCGTCTAAATCAATCGCAATAAACTGCCGCGCTGGATGATTATGAAAGCTCTTAAATCAATTCTTTATTTCGCCACAATGGCAATTGGATTGGCAAACTTTACCGCGCAGGCGCAGTCGACCGGGCAGCGGCAACAAGGTTTTCTCGCGGGTGAAAGGTATTTCCCGGCGCTCAGCCGCGTGCTGACGGATGACCAGCGCCAATCATTCCGCGCAATCGTAGAAGCGCAGTCCTCAGCAATCCGGCCTCTTGAGGAAAAAATGCGTGCAACCCGCAAGGTGTTGCTTGAAGAAATCGCTGGCGGAAAATTCGACGAAACCTCCGCCCGCCAGAGTGCAGAAGAATCGGCGAAAGCTGAAGCGGATCTGACGGTGATATTTGCGAAGGCGCTGTCGCAATTACAACCGCCCCTCTCGGCGCAGCAAATCGCGCAGATGAAAAATTTCCAGCGTGGCCAGTATCAATCGCAATTCGCAGCGCAGACGGAAGTTGAGCCGCCTCCAAAAATGGATTTGCCGCCGGCGCTGCCTCGCGACTCAAACGATCTGCCGGTTATTACGCCGCAGAACTGAAATCCCAAAACGGCTTTTGGATTTGGCTTCACAAATTTTTCCGGCAAACTCGCTTGAAATGGAACGGACTGAAGCGGAACTGATCGCTGCGGTGCTGAAAGGCGATGCCGCCAGCTTCGAGCCGCTTGTCCAGAAATATTCGCCGCGTGTTTTCGCCACCGCGCGCCGCTATGCCCGCCGCGACAGCGAGGTTGAGGACATCGCGCAGGAAGTATGGCTCAAGGCGTTCGACAAGCTGAAAAGTTTTCGCGGCGAGGCACCGTTTGAGCACTGGCTCATGCGGATGACCGTGCGGACATGCTACGATTTTTTGCGCGGCCACCAGCGCAACCGCGAGTCGTCGTTTTCAGAATTGAGCGAGCCGGAAAACGACTGGCTGGAGCGGTTCGTCACCGCACCGGAAGCCGCAAGCGACAACGCAGACGCGGCGAAACTGCTCATTGGACGCGTGATGGAAAAGCTTTCACCATCGGCCCGGCTGGTGATTACTTTGTTGGAAATTGAAGACCGCTCGGTGAAGGAAATCGCGCGATTGACAGGCTGGTCGGTGCCGCTGGTGAAGGTGCGAGCCTTTCGCGCGCGAGCTGAGATGCGGAAAATACTGGCCAAAATGACAAAAGACAAATACTTATGATTGTAACCGCACGCGGGATAACCGCGTCTGAAAAAGTGGAGCAAACATGAATCTTGCTGAACTGCAAAAAAAATTGATCGCCGTAGCCCGCACGGAAGTGCTGGATGACCGCGTGCCGTATGCCTTTGAGAAGCGCGTGAGCGCGCTGCTTGCGTCACGCGTCGCGCCGCAAAATCTGGATTTGTGGGTGCGCGGGCTCTGGCGTTCTGCGATTTCATGCGTGGCGGTCGCGATGCTTTGCGGCGCATGGACGTTTTTCACTCCGGCGACTTCAGCAAGTTCTGACGATCTCTCGCAGAATTTAGAAACGACATTGCTGTCGTCAGTGGATCAAAACGACCAAGCGCCGTGAATTCGTGGAAAATCATTCTCGCGACCGTGGTGATTTTTGGCGCGGGTGTTTTTACCGGAGGCTTTCTGGTCAATGACATCCAGCACCAGCACTCGAGAAATTCCCATCATTCGGAAACGCCGGCGACAAATTCCTTTTCCATCACCCTGTCTAACTTGGTTTCAACCACCAATCAACCGGCGGGGCGCCAGCGTCTTCCGGAAATTTTAAACAAGCAGTTTTTACAGCGGCTGGACGAGGAGTTGCATCTGGCATCGGACCAGCGCGAGGCGATCCAAAAAATTATCACAGACAGCCAGAATTTGATGCGCAAGACGGTGCAGGATGCGCGACTGGAAATTCGCGAACAACTGACAACGGAACAGCGGGCCCAATTTGATGACCTTGTGAAACGACCAGCGTTGCATCGCACCCAAAATTCTACCAATACTCCGCCAAACTTGGCCGCGACAAATTCCTTGCCTGTCGCGCAGGCAAAATGAATTCTATTTTTCCGCGAGCAGCACACGGATTTTTTTTCGCAGTTCCTTGGTGATCGAGCCGACGGGGCGGTTGGCATCTACGATGGTGAAGCCGTAGGTCTTTTGCAGTTTGCGGAAGGCGCCCTGCATCGCCGTCTGGTATTTCACGAAGCTGTCGAACATATCGCGCGACAAACCCAGATCCATCCCGCTTTCCCAATAATCCAGCGTCGCGTTTTTCGACAGATTGCGCTGCACGAGTTCCTGCGGCTCGACGGAAAGGTAGAACACTGCGTCCGGTTCGAGCGCGATTCCGTAAAGATTTTTCAGCCAAGTTTCATCCATGCCGCGGACCATGTCGCGCGCCATGAGCGTGTAAATGTAACGGTCAGCCAGCACAATGAAACCCGCCTTTAACGCGGGCAAAATTATGTTGTCCAACTGGTCGGCGAAGTCCGTTGCATAAAAGAGGCTCAAGGTCGTCCGGCTCAAAATGTTTCCGTGCTGCGCCTTTTCGAGTTCGGAACTGACGAGCGACGAGCGTTTCAATCCGACCTGTACCGTGGCGTGGCCGCTGGTTTCAAGCCAGTCCACGAGACGCGCAATTTGAGTTGAGCGTCCCGAACCGTCCGCACCCTCGACGACAATTAATTTCCCCGCAAGATCCTCAAGTTTGACGCGCGGAATGCCATGGCCGTAAAAACGGCGTTTATTTTTTGAACCATCTGGATTTTTCATACGGCGGCCAAGTCCCCTTCCAGTTCCTGTGTTTTGTTTTCCGGATGGATTGCCGGAGGCAGCGGCAGAGGGCTGCGTCGCTTGAATTTTTTCAGGTCGATTTTCTCGGTGACGAGTTTGCGGACAATGACCTGCTGCTTCTCGACGTTTTCGTTGGCGTCCATCGTCACGAAATCAAACTCTTTGCTCATCGCCAGATATTGGTCAAGGATGCGCCCTTGGAAAATGCGGAAGCTTTCGTAGGGATCGGTCGAAAGCCGCAAGTCCATTCCAGCTTCAAAAAACTTCAATTTCGGACGGCCTTCAAGAATCCGGTTCAATGAAACTTCCAGATCCGTCTTGAAAAACATCGTAAGATCCGGTCGGGCGGCGAAGCTGTAAATGCCGCGGACCCATTCCGGCGGACAGCCGCGCGTCACGTCGCGTGCGAACGCGGTGAACACATAACGATCGCAAAGCACGATGTAGCCCGCGCGCAAAAGCGGCAACAAATGGCGTTCGTAGCGGTCGGCGAAATCGGTCGCGTGAATCAGGCTGAACGTGGTCGGTGTCAGCAGTTCGCGTTTCTTGCCCTTGCTGGTAGCGGATTTGACCAACTCCGAGGAATTCCATTCGCTGAAATAGACTTTGATGCCCTCGGCTTCGAGCCAGCGTTTGAGCAGATATATCTGCGTGGACTTGCCCGAACCGTCGAGACCTTCGACGGCGATGAGCCGGCCCGGAAAATTTAATTCAGCAAAAGTCTTCATTTTCATTATCGTCAACAGCGTTTTGTCAGTTTAGCCAAACCACTGTCGCCAACAAGGCGCAAGTTGATACACAATTATTGCTGTTGCTGTATGTTAAATTTGTGTGACACGGCCGTTTTTCACGATTCCTTGTGAAAAAAATCACAAATGGGCTTGCCCCCGGTTTTTCCGATGGATACGATTAGTCGGTTTTTGTTTTAGGAAACGCAATTTATGCCAATACAAAGCGAAATCGGTTACGATTCAAAAATCGAGGGCGATGTGGTTGTCACCACGGTGGACGCCGCGTTGAACTGGTTTCGGTCCAATTCTGTCTGGCCCATGCCGATGGGCTTGGCTTGCTGCGCCATCGAATTAATGGCCGTTGGGGCGAGCCGCTTCGATATTTCCCGTTTTGGCTCGGAAGTCATGCGCTTTTCACCGCGTCAGGCCGATTGCATGATTGTCGCCGGAACTGTCACCTACAAAATGGCCGGTGCCGTCCGCCGCATTTGGGATCAAATGCCGGAGCCGAAATGGTGCATCGCCATGGGCGCGTGCGCTTCGACCGGCGGGATGTATCGCAGCTATGCCGTGCTGCAAGGCGTTGACAATATCATTCCCGTGGACATTTACGTTTCCGGTTGTCCGCCGCGACCTGAAGCCGTTCTTGACGCGCTGATGAAATTGCAGAAGAAAATCAGCAAACAGCCGGTTTTGCAGAATCTGACCGCGCTTAATTTCCAAAAGAAAGTCGCGGCGTAAGCTTAAGTTTTCTAGCCATATTTTCCAACGTGACTTCAATAGAAACAACCCAAAAGCTCAAGGCTAAATTTGGAGACTTGATCTCTGAACCGGTTGAGTTTCGCGGAGAAATTACGGTCAAAGTCGCTGACGCGGAACAAATTGTTGCGGTGTGTGAATTCGCCAAGAAGCAGCTTGGCTACGATTACCTCGTCGACGTGAGCAGTCTCGACAATTACGGCGACGACCCGCGCTGGACGATCGTTTATCATCTGCGCAGCCTTGCGAGTGGCTGCGAATTGCGTTTCAAGACCGACGTGAGCGAGGAGAAATCCGAACTGCCCAGCGTCATCGGCATTTGGCGCACGGTTAACTGGCATGAGCGCGAAATCTACGACATGATGGGCATCCGCTTTCGCGGTCATCCCGATTTGCGGCGGATTTTGATGTGGGAAGGCTATCCATATTTTCCCTTGCGGAAGGATTTTCCGCTCGCGGGCAAGCCGAGCGACATTCCCGGCGTCGCATTTTCAAAACCTGCGCCGCTCGAAGGCGGGCCGTTTGTAACGGTTGCCGGTGCCAATTCAGCGACAACCAGAGAACCGCGCGTCCGCAATCCTGAAAAATAATTTTAATGGCCACTGTTCAAAACATTGAGATTCCTGATTCCGCCGCGCGTTCCACGCTGGCGGCGGACGAGCTTCAAGATGCCGTCGGTGATAAAATGGTCTTGAACATGGGGCCGTCGCATCCGGCGACGCACGGCGTTCTCCGAATTTTGCTCGAGTTGGACGGCGAGGTCATCACCAAGGCGGATCCGGACGTGGGATATCTGCATCGCGGCGACGAAAAAATCGCCGAGAACATGACTTATACGCAGTTTATTCCCTACACCGACCGGCTGGATTATCTCGCGCCGCTGGCGAACAACGTCGCCTACGCACTTGCGGTCGAAAAAGCCCTCGGCATCCATGATAAACTGCCGCCGCGTTGCCAATACATCCGAGTGATGTGCTGTGAACTGGCGCGCATCTCGGCGCACTTGCTTGGACTTGGCGCGTTTGCGATGGATGTCGGCGCAGTTACCGTTTTCCTTTTGACTTTCACCGAGCGCGAAAAAATTTACAACCTTGCCGAATCCGCCAGCGGCGCTCGTTTGACGACGACTTACACGCGAATTGGTGGTTTAATGCGCGATATTCCGCCGACTTGGTGTGATCAAGTCCGCCAGTTCCTGAAAGAATTTGCCGTGGCGCTCGCCGAAGTCGAAGTGCTGCTCACACGCAACCGCATCTGGGTGGACCGCCTGCGCGACCTCGCGGTCATCTCGAAGGAAATGGCGATTGATTGCGGCTTGAGCGGCCCGAACCTGCGCGGCAGCGGCATCGAATGGGATTTGCGCAAAAACCAGCCGTATCTTTGCTACAAGGATTTGCAGTTCGACATTCCCACCGGCTCGGTCGGTGATTGCTACGACCGCTATCTCGTGCGCATGGAAGAGATGCGTCAGAGCATGAGAATTTTGGAGCAATGTGTGAACAAAATTCCCGGCGGCGCGGAAAACAAAACGCACGAGCCGGTAAATGTTGCCGACGGAAAAGTCGTCTTGCCCCCGAAACAAGGCGTGATGACGAAGATGGAGGAATTGATTCATCAATTCATGCTCGTGACGGAAGGCATGAATGTTCCGTCCGGCGAAGTTTATTTCGGCCACGAAAATCCAAAGGGCGAACTCGGCTTTTACATTTGCAGCAAGGGTGGTGGTGTGCCGTATCGCCTGAAAATCCGATCACCAAGCTTCATCAACTTGAGCATTTTGGGCGAACTGATGCCTGGCGCGATGGTCAGCGACGTGCCGGTGATTCTTGGCTCAATTGATTTTGTCATGGGAGAAAGTGACCGATGAGTTTTCAAGCCACACCTCAATTCGAAGCGGAAGTGGACGAATTAATTTCGCACTATCCGGTTAAACGTGCCGCGTCGCTCATGGTGCTGCACGCGATTCAGGAAAAGTTCGGCTGGATTTCGCGCGAAGCGGTTTTGTGGACGGCCAAAAAACTGGAGTTGCAGCCGATCAACATCCAGGAAATTTTGACCTTTTATCCGATGCTGCGGCAGGAGCCGATGGGCAAATATCAAATCAAGGTCTGCCGCACGTTGAGCTGCGCGCTCGGCGGCGCGTATGAATTGCGTGAACATCTTTGCCAAAAATTGGGGCTGGACGCGCACGCGCACGGAGCTCAAACGACGCCGGACGGAAAATTCACCGTCGAATTCGTCGAGTGCCTCGCGAGCTGCGGCACCGCGCCGGTGATGATGTGCAATGACGGTTTTTACGAAGGTGTTTCACACGCGAAAGCAGACGAGATTTGCGCGAAGTGCAAATGAAATGGTTGCCCGACATGGATTTGAACCATGACAAACAGATTCAGAGTCTGTTGTGCTACCGTTACACCATCGGGCAGGACGGGACAAGTAAGCTAGAGAATAATTTTAAAGAGTCAAGTTGCTGATATGGCGCAAGAATACAAATTGATACTGAAGCACGCCGATGAACTCGGTTACACGCCGGACATCGAATGCTATTTGCGTCATGGCGGCTATGCGGATTTGAAGAAGGCGCTCGCCATCCCGTCGAAGGATTTGGCCGACGGCAAAAAGCTTTCGCCACAGGAACAGATTCGCGAGGACGTGAAAATTTCCGGCCTGCGCGGTCGCGGCGGCGCGGGTTTTTCCTGCGGCCTCAAATGGAGTTTCGTTGATCGCAAAAGCGGCAAGCCGATTTATCTAATTTGTAATGCCGATGAATCCGAGCCGGGCACATTCAAGGATCGTCAGATCATGTATAAGGATCCGCACCAGTTGATCGAAGGCATGGCGATTTCCTGCTTCGCGAACGACGTGCATCTCGCCTACATTTATATCCGTGGCGAAATGGTGGACGGCGCGA
>PKZR01000215.1 GCA_003133815.1 Limisphaerales bacterium
CCCTAACAACCCCTTTCGGGCAATGTGGCTATGAAAGATTACGTTCTGAAAAACAAAACGGAACCGGCTTCAAATGAAACCGTCTGGGCGTTTGATCTGGGCCATCCTCTCCGCCTCGAACGGGGAGAGGACAAGAGGTGAGGTGTCGAAATACCTTTAACCACGGATGGACACCGATGAACACGGATTGACGCCGCCAAAATTCAGGCGCACACTCCCCGCGTCCTAAAAAACGGGATTCCACCATGAGCTACCTCGAACGCGCCATCACCGACGGCCACGCCAGACTCACCGGCGAAAGCAAACAGCAGAAAATCCTCTACGTCGCGGTCAACCACACCGAACGCTACGCCGACCCGGAGGAACAAGTCCGCGCCGAGTTTTGGGCGGAACTGATTTACCGCTACGGCTATGAGCCGGCCAGAATCGGCGTGGAAATCACCGTGCCCGACCGCACGCCCAGCGACCGCGCGGACTTGGTTGTCTTCCGCGATGACGAGCGCAAGAAGCCCTACGCCGTCATCGAGTGCAAGGCGGACGGCGTGACCGACGCCGAGTTTAATCAGGCCGTTGAACAATCATGCGGCAACGGCACCTGGGCGAAGTTCCGCGCAAACTACGTCGGCGTGGTCGCCGGCATGACGCGCCGCTTCTTTGATTTTGCAACTGCGACGCTTCGTCGCCAAGGTGGGCACGACGCCCTCGTCGCGCGCATATACGGCAAGCCGATCAAGTCGTTGAATTCGTGAAGGCAGACAGCGAACTGGCAAAGCAAGTTAACGCAACATACGTCATCACAAAAGAGACAGAACGGCAGAAATATCGACCGGGAACAATTGTTGAATTGATGCATAAAGAAGGTTTCAAGCGTTTTAATATGCACGCGCACACGGAATTTTGGAAAGCTGAGGATGCGAAGAACCCAGCAAAAGGCCTCGGCGTTGAGGTGGAATGGAGTTGGTATTGGTATGAACCCTGGCTCCAAAAAGTTCGCGCACACTGCAAACAAAATGAGGCCGCCTACAAATAATAATCCCCGCCCGTCCGCTGCGCTGCGTGACGCGCTGCTGCCGAAGCTGCTGTCGGGCGAGTTGCGCGTGCCCCAACTTCCCAACTGAAGCCCATGTCCTACAATCCCACACGCGCGCTTGAACTGTTGCGGATTGGCACGGGGAATCCAGCGGCGGCTTTTCACGACGGGCAGGAGAACGCCATCCAGCACATTGTGAATGGGCGCGGGAGGCTGCTGGTGGTGCAACGGACGGGCTGGGGAAAGAGTTTTGTTTATTTCATCGCAGCAAAGCTGCTGCGCGAGCAAGGCATGGGGCCGGCCATTTTAATCTCACCACTGCTGGCGCTGATGCGGAACCAGATTGCGTCAGCGGAACGCATGGGAGTTCGCGCCGTCACCATCAACTCCGAGAATCAGCAGGAATGGCAAACGGTGGAGGCGGCGCTGGCGCGAAACGAGGTGGACATCCTGTTGATTTCGCCCGAACGGCTGGCCAACGAGCATTTCCGCGCGGAAGTGCTGGGGCCGGTGGCGGGGCGCATTTCGTTGCTGGTGGTGGACGAGGCGCATTGCATTTCCGATTGGGGCCACGATTTCCGCCCGCATTATCGTTTCATCGAGCGGATGATTCGCACGTTGCCGCCAAACCTGCGCATGCTGGCCACCACGGCAACCGCGAACAACCGCGTGCTGGCAGATTTGCAAACCATCCTGGGGCCGAATTTGACGGTGTCGCGTGGTGAACTGGGCCGGCCTTCACTACTGCTCCAGACGATGCAGATGCCAAGCCAGGCCGCCCGCATGGCATGGCTGGCAACTCACATTCAACGCATTCAAGGCAGCGGCATCGTTTACACACTTACCGTGCGTGATGCCGTTCAAGTTGCTGGTTGGCTGCAAGCGCGCGGCATCCAGGCGGAATCTTACAGCGGAGAGACGGGCGAAAGGCGCGTGGAACTGGAAAATGCCTTGCTGGAAAATCGCGTGAAAGCGTTGGTGGCGACCACGGCCTTGGGCATGGGTTTTGACAAGCCGGATCTCGCCTTCGTGATTCATTACCAGACACCCGGCTCGGTGGTGGCCTACTATCAGCAAGTGGGCCGCGCGGGGCGGCAGATTCCAGAAGCTCATGGCGTGCTGTTGAGTGGATCAGAGGAAACGGACATCAATGATTTTTTCATCGAAAGCGCGTTCCCATCACGGGAAGAAGTAGAATCGGTGCTGGCCGCGCTTCGGGGTGCGGCGGGAGGACTTTCCGTGAACGAATTTTTGAGCCGGGTGAACATCCGCCGGGGACGCATTGACAAGGCGTTGCAATTGATGTCGCTGGAATCACCCGCGCCGGTGGTGAAGCAAGGCAGCAAATGGGTGCTGACGGCGGCCAATCTCTCGGATGGATTCTGGCAGCGGGCGGAAAGATTGACCGGATTACGCCGCGTCGAGCAACAGCAGATGCAGGAATATGTGGTGCTGACAGCGGGGCACATGGAATTTCTCATCCGCGCGCTGGATGGCGATCCGGGAACCTATCGCGCTCCGAACATCGCTCCGTTGCCCGCCACGTTTGATGACGGACTGGCGCGGGAAGCGGTTGCCTTTTTGCGGCGCACGAGTTTGCCGCTGGAACCACGCCGCCAATGGCCGACCGGAGGACTTCCGCACATGAATGTGACCGGGCGAATTGCTCCCGACCGGCAGGCACAACCCGGCCGGGTGCTTTGCATGTGGGGTGATGCCGGTTGGGGTTCGCTGGTGCGTCAGGGAAAATCGCACGATGGACAGTTTGCCGATCAGTTGGTCGAGGTGTGCGCGGCCATGGTGCGAAGCTGGGCGCCGCAACCGGCACCGGCTTGGGTTACTTGCATCCCCTCACGCCGGCATCCAAATCTGGTGCCGGATTTTGCGCGCCGGCTGGCCGGCGCACTGAACCTGCCATTTCATCCCGTGCTGGAGAAAACCGACGACCGCCCGGCGCAAAAGCAAATGGAAAACAGCAGCCAGCAAGCCCGGAATGTGGATGGCTCGTTGCGAATTCAAGGCAATGTTCCGACTGGCGCGGTGTTGCTGATGGATGATATGGTGGATTCGAGATGGACGATGACGGTTGCGGCTTATCTTCTGCTATCAAATGGCAGCGGGCCAGTGCATCCTCTGGCTCTCGCCTCGACCGCGAACGCTGACGAATGACAACACCGCTGACATCGAACACACAAGCCATCCTGCTGCTGACCGCGCCGTTGGTTGCGGGGCGCGGCGACCTTTCGGCCAAGCTGTTCAGCCTGGGCGAATACAACAAGCTCGCCCGCCTCCTGCGTGAGAAACAGAAGCAACCCGCCGATTTGATCGGGGTTGATGCGGGTGAAGTGATTGAACTTTGCGCGCGTCAATTTGGAAATGAGCGGTTGGAAGTCTTGTTGGGGCGTGGATTCCTGTTAAGCCAGGCTGTGGAGCGGTGGAGCGCACGAAGCATCTGGGTTATCAGCCGCGCAGACCCGTCTTATCCCAAAAGATTGAAGGCCCGGTTGAAGGAAGACGCTCCACCGCTGCTGTATGGTTGTGGTGATTTAACATTGCTGGAAAAGGGCGGGTTGGCGGTTGTCGGCTCCCGGCATGTGGACGAAGAGCTTGTCAGCTACACCGAGGGCGTTGGGAAACTCGCGGCGGAGGCGCATCGCACACTCATTTCCGGCGGTGCAAAGGGAATAGATAAAGCCGCAATCAATGGCGCGCTTCAGGCGGGTGGCGAGTCGGTAGCGGTGATGAGCGACAGCATGGAACGTGCGGCAGTCGCCCGAGAAAACCTTGAACCACTGATGGATCATCGCCTGCTGGTGGTGTCGCCTTACGATCCGGCGGCAGGGTTTAACGTTGGCAATGCCATGCAGCGTAACAAAGTCATCTATGCGCTTGCCGATGCCGGATTGGTGGTGACCTCGGATTTTGAAAAGGGCGGCACCTGGGCCGGAGCGATTGAGCAGCTTGAACGATTTCATTTTGTCCCGGTGTTTGTTCGAAATGGAAACAATGCGGGTCGGGGAAATGCCGCGCTCATTCATCATGGTGGCCGGCCATGGCCGAACCCGGAGAATGGAGCAGAACTTGGCCGGGTGCTTTCCGCAGCAGCGGAGGCAGTGGCGGCGGAACCTAAACAGGAAGCACTTTCATTTGCGCTCCGTGAACAACCCGCCCCCTATCAAACTCAGGGTGTCGAGAAAAACGCAACTGTCCCGCAACCAAAATCAGAGCCGGACTCAAAAGAAACGAATATGCTGCCGGCGCAAATTCTTTTTGAAACCGTTCGCAAAATTCTTAAACACGAATTGACTGAGGGAAAGACCGAAACAGAAATAGCGAAACTGCTTGATGTTTCAAAAAGTCAGACAAAGGCGTGGTTGACCAAGCTGATTGAAGAAGGCGAATTGGAAAAAACAACTAAACCAGTTCGCTACCGCATACCAATGGTTTCCGGACGTTTGCTGTGACGCACATGCAACCGCTTTTACTTTCTGCCGGATGCATTCCCGCGCTGATTCTGCTGGCGGCGGTTTCCATTGAACGCTGGCGGCGGAAGCGGCGGGGCGAGCGCCACCCGCTTTCGGAAAAATTGCTGCGTCCATCATCGCGGCGCGCGGGGTGACGATCTCGTCCAATTTTCTTTCCGGCCTGCTGGAGACGGATGCCATCGTGCTGCATTGCGCCTCGCCCCGTGGAGTAGCGCCTGTGGACGAATTTCCCGGTGTAGCCGGCATTACTCCACGGGGCGAGCGGCATCAGCCCTGCGGCTGGACGGCACCGCTGGCGCGGACGGTGGATTTGAAGACGTTTCAAAACCAGACGGCCAAGCCCAAGCGCCTGAATGAAAAACTCTGGCATGAGATGCTGCGCGGCAAGACGCTCAGATGTCTGCCCGCCCTGCCATTCCCAGCGCCGTCAGGCGCGGCATAATTGTAGAAATCCAGCCAAAATAAAATCCAGCCCCGGCGGGGCGACATAGTCCTAGCGGACGGCCACCATGCCGCTCCTACCGGAGCTTGATTCGTTTTGAAACCTTAATCTACAAGATGCCAGCCCTACGGGCTTCGGTTCATGTCTTCCGGGCAAACGCCGCATCTGGAACTGGCGCTCAATCAGGAGGTGTTTGACGAGGGCAATTGCGCGCGGCGCTCCTTGCGGA
>PKZR01000414.1 GCA_003133815.1 Limisphaerales bacterium
TCCGCTTCAGTTCGCGCCCAACTACCGAGGCCAGTTCCCGGTCCTCGCCCTTTTGCAGCAGCAGCTCGATGAACGTCTGGATGGCGGTCAGTCCGTTTTTGATTTCGTGCGCGATGCCCGCCGAGAGCATGCCCAGGCTGGCGAGCCTGTCGAGCCGCCTCATGTTTTGTTCGGAGACCGAGGCCGGGTTCCATTGCACGGATGTTTCCGCGCCGCCGTCTTTTTTGATTGGGCTGTCGTTTGACATGATAATAAACAACTTACATGGCTGACAACTTTGCCACTTCCCCCGGCAATTTGGACACTTCAAGGATAAACTTTTCTTGCGATGTCACAAACAAAAAAACACACCGGAGCCATGGATTGGTGGTGTCAAAAATTTACTGTCCGCAGTTTTATGACTGACTTTGCGTGGCAAAAAGCTAAGATGTGTTTGCTAAATGAAAAAAACTTTCAACACCATTGAATCCGTCGTCTCCGACATCCGCAAAGGCAAAATGGTCATTGTTGTGGACGACGCCGACCGCGAGAACGAAGGCGACCTGATCATGGCCGCTCAGCACGTTACGCCCGCCGCTGTCAATTTCATGGCACGGTTCGGGCGCGGATTGATTTGCGTGCCGGCCACCAGCGAACGTCTGGAACAGCTTGGCATAGCGCGCATGGTCATGGAGAACCGCGAGAGCTTCCGCACCGATTTTCAGGTGAGCGTGGACGCCGCGCACGGCATCAGCAGCGGCATCAGCGCCGCCGACCGCGCGAAAACCATCTGCGTCATGGCCTCACCGACCGCACTCCCTGATGATCTGGTCCAGCCGGGCCACGTTTTTCCCTTGCGCGCCAAAACCGGCGGTGTGCTCCAGCGCGCCGGCCACACCGAAGCCGCCGTTGACCTGGTTGCACTCGCAGGCTGCCGCCCGATCGGCGTCATTTGCGAAATCATGCGAGACGACGGCGCAATGGCGCGCTTGCCGGAGCTGAAAAAGTTTGCGAAGAAACACAGGTTGAAAATCTGCACGATCGCCGAGCTTATTGAATTCCGCCGCACGCGCGAAAAGCTAGTTGATAAAATCGAAGTCGTGAAACTGCCAACCAATTATGGCGAATTTAATTTGCATTTGTATCGCTCGAAGATTGACGGNNACCGGCGATGTTTTTGGCTCGCGCCGCTGCGATTGCGGTCCGCAATTGCACCAAGCCATGCGGCAAGTGGCCGACGCCGGCTGCGGCGTGATTTTGTATATGCGGCAGGAAGGACGTGGAATCGGTCTTGCGCCAAAGATTCAGGCCTACAAATTGCAGGAGCAAGGCTACGACACCGTGGAGGCGAATCTGAAACTTGGCTACGGAATGGATCTGCGCGAATACGGACTTGGCGCTCAAATTCTCGTTGATCTAGGCCTGAAAACGATCCGGTTGCTGACGAACAACCCCAAAAAGGTTGTGGGACTGGAAGGTTATGGCTTGAAAATCACCGAGCAGGTGCCGATTCGAGTGAAACCCAATCCACACAACGAAAAATATCTGCAGGCGAAGCGGGAGAAGATGGGGCATTTGTTGTGAGTTTATGAAACCAATTTACGGATGAAATTTCAGTAATAATTTGTCATGCTAAAACTCATCAATTCAAAAAAAGTTCGGTCGAGCGGTGGCACCTTCGCCATCGTCGCGTCGCGTTATAATTCGGAATATGTGGACGCGATGCTGCACGCGGCGCGTGAGGAATTGCTGCGGGCCGGGGCGCGTATCCGCATCGTGCGGGTACCGGGCGCGTTTGAGATTCCTGCGGCTGCGGCGCGGCTGGCACAACCGAAACGTTACGCGGCGATCATCTGCTTGGGCGTGATTTTTCAGGGCGAGACGAGCCACGCCCAGCACATCGGTTGGGGCGTGACGCACGCGCTGGCGCAAATCCAGGTGCTGCAAAAAATTCCCGTCATCCATGGTGTTTTTGTTTTTGAAAAAGTGAAGCATGCGAAAGTTCGTTGCCTGGGCGCAAAACACAATCGCGGCACCGAAGCAGCGCAGACAGCACTGGAAATGGCGCGTGTAATGAAGGGCTTGTGAAATATTTCACGAATGGCTTGACCCGGAATTTCCGGGTGATAGATTTGATAATGCAAACTATGAAGATGATTTCCTGCAGTATATTGATGTTGATGATGGTGGCGATGCCCGTGGCACGCGCGGCGGACATTGTCGGCACCGTCACGTTCAAGGGCGCCCCGCCGGCGGAAATCCCGCTTACGCAGATGGAGGACAATCCGGACTGCATGGCCATGCACACCAACACGCCCACCACGCATCATTATGTCGTCGGGCCCAACGGCGAGTTTGGCAACGTAACCGTCTATTTGCAGGGCATGGACGGCAAATCCACCGGCGCGTCGGCCGCGCCCGCCGTGCTCGACCAGAAAGGGTGCCTCTACACGCCGACGATTCTGGCGGTGCAGACCGGGCAGAAGATCACGGTCAAAAATTCGGATCCCTGCATTCACAACGTCCATGCCATCCCGAAGGCGGCTGGCAACCAGGAATACAACGACCCGCAGCAGCCGGGTGGAGCGGATTTGAGCTATTCGT
>PKZR01000397.1 GCA_003133815.1 Limisphaerales bacterium
CCGCCATCCAGCGCACGGGATTGTTGTTGGCTTCCGCCAAATCAAGCGTCGCGATGTCACCTTTGTTCATGCGTTTTCCATAATCATAAACCGCACGCCAACGCCCCAATTGTTGCTCCAAATTTTCCAGACCGAAAGTAATTTCTCCGCCCTGCCCCGTCGTTGCCACGACCACCCCCGGCTGCGAAACGTCCACGCGCCGCAATTCAACCAGCCCGGCCATCGCCGAATGTTTGAACGCGACGATCAAATGCAACGCCGCCTGTGCCTGCGGCAATTCGACTCGATGTCCCGGCTGCAATTGATACGCATTCAATCCCATGATCGCTGGCAATTGCGCGCCAATCAGTGACAGCGGAATTTCGCGCTGGCGCTGATCCAGCGGCTTCATGACAAAACCGTTCATGTCCAGTTGAAAAACGGAAACGACGATTCCGCCCGCAGCCGTCGCCGTCGGCACGTTCACCTGCGCCACCGGTACGCGCTCCGTCACACGGACTTTCAACGTGCGCGGCAGCACGCGCTCCACAGAAACCCCGTCAATCATCGGAACCAACTCAAGATTTCGCTTCACTGACGCCAGATCAAGCGCAATGAGGTTTG
Source organism: Limisphaerales bacterium (assembly GCA_003133815.1). Lineage (GTDB taxonomy): Bacteria > Verrucomicrobiota > Verrucomicrobiia > Limisphaerales > UBA11358 > UBA11358. The sequence goes on from PKZR01000397.1 coordinate 604, forward strand.
CGCCCAGCTTCGCGTTAGTCCATCGACGCAACTGCTCCGGCGCGATCACGCCGTCTGTCTGCACTTCGATGCTCTGGATGGCGAACGTTGAGTTTTCGTAAACAAATTTATCAAGCACCCATTCGCCCGTGCGCCAGAGCAAATACAGCCCGATCATCGTGCAAGCCGGCACCATGAACAAGATCAGCGCCAGCCGCACGCGCGTCGCTCGGACCTGGTCCGAGCGCAGCTTCACGTCGAGCAAATGCCCGCGCCGCAACCGCCGATTTTTTTGTGCGCGCTTAAACCACATAAATCATAAATCCACTTTTGGGCCGATTCTCCAAAGGACACCGCCGTTTTTTCGATTATTGAACAGTCTCTTATAAAATTAGCTATGCCGACACCGCTTCGCGTTCCAGTGCCATATCAATCATCCGCTGGCACAATTCTTCGTAACTCAATCCAGCCGCCGCGGCCGCCTTCGGCAACAAACTCGTTTCCGTCATCCCCGGCAACGTGTTCACTTCGAGGACAATTGGTTCACCGTTCGGACGAACCATTACATCCACCCGCGCGCAATCGCGTCCGCCGATTGCGTGAAATGCGCCGAGAGCTGCGGCTTGAATTTTCTTTGTCGTCGTCAAATCAAAATCCGCCGGGCAAAAATACTCCGTGTTGCCGGCAGTATATTTGTTTCGATAATCGTAACTGCCAGCTTTCGGGCGAACTTCGACGATTGGCAGCGCCTCGCCGTCCAATATTCCAATAGTCGTCTCGCGCCCAATGATTTTTTCCTCGACCAAAACTTCCGAATCAAATTTCAACGCTTCCGCCAGTGCCTTTTGCCAGTCTTCCGCGCGCTCGACAAATTGCAAACCAACGCTTGAACCTTGCCGCACCGGTTTCACGACCAGCGGCAATCGCAAATCTTTCGGCAGCGGAGCATTTTCTGAATTGACGACCACAAATTTCGCCGTCGGCACACAAGCCTCAATGCATTTTTGTTTCGTTAAAACCTTGTCGAACGCGATTCTGCTCGCTTCCGAATCGCAGCCCGTGTAAATCGCACCGAGTTTTTCAAGCTGCCGCTGCACCGTGCCGTCCTCGCCATAAGTTCCGTGCAACGGCGCGAGGCAGACGACCTCCGTTTCCGCCGGCAAAATCCAGTCCGCCGTTTTGGGATCCATCTCGACCACGGTGTGACCAAGCGAACGCAACGCCTTCACCACGCCCGCGCCCGAACGCAACGACACTTCGCGCTCGGCGCTTGGGCCGCCGAGCATCACCACAATGTTCAGCTTGTCGGACATTTTAATCTGCTCCAATGATTTCGACTTCCTTGTGCAATTCTATTCCGCGTTCAGCCCTGGCTTTGGCTTTCATAATTGAGATCAATTCCAAAACGTCGCGCGCCGTCGCGTTGCCGTCGTTTACGATGAAATTGCCGTGCTCGGCGGAAACCACAGCGCCGCCCACGCGCGCGCCTTTCAAGCCCAGTTCGTCCACCAGCTTGCCAGCCGGAATCTTTTCCGGGTTTTTGAAAATGCAACCCGCGCTCGGTGTAGCCGGCTGCGATTTCCAGCGCTTCTCGCTGAACACCTTCATGCGAAGCTCAATCTCCGCGCGCGGCAAAGTTTTGCACTTGAAAACCGCGCCCAGCGCTATGTGGTTTTTCAACGTCGCGCAAATGCGATAATCAACGGACATTTGTTTCGGCGACATTTCAGAAATGTTGCCGTCAAAATCCATCACTTGCACCAACTCGACGGCATCGAACGTCGCACCGCCCATCGCGCCCGCGTTCATACGCAGCGCTCCACCGACGCTGCCGGGAATACCTTCCAAGAATTCCACGCCGCTCAAACCGTTGCGTTTCGCCTCGACCGAAACATTTTTCAACTTCGCACCCGCGCTGCAAAACATTTTCTCGCCGCTAATCTGAATTTTGCTGAAATGCGGCTGCGCCAGACAAATCACCACGCCCCGAAAACCGCCGTCGCGCACCAGCAAATTCGAGCCGCGTCCTAGAATAAAAAATTCGATGTCGTTTTCGCCGCAAAATTTTAAAACACTAGCCAAATCTTCTACGTTCGTCGGTTCGACATAAATATCCGCCGGTCCGCCAACGCGCAACGTAGTGTGCTTCGCGAGCAGTTCATCGCGGAAAACAATCGTCGCGTGCGAAACGCGCCCGGCGACTTCATCCGCGATATTTTTCTCAATTCGCATCGAATTCTCCAAAGTGTCAGTTGTCAGCGTCATGGTTCAATGGGCGTGTTTCGCCGAGCCATGCGCGTGACCGCAGCCGCACTTTTTCACCTTTGCTTGTGTCATCATTTTCGGTTGCGCAATTGCCGTCAAAATGATTTCTGCAATCTGCTCCGCCGCTTTTGGCGCGTGCCATTGTGTGAGTGCGATTTGAATATTCTTTCGCATTGTCAAATCTTCAACTAATTCGCACAACATTGCCGCGACTTTTTCCGGCGTGGAGTTCTTCTGTTCCAACAATTTCGCCGCGCAGGTTTTTTCAAAAGCAAGAGCATTGATGAATTGATGATTATCCGCCGCCGCTGGATAAGGCACGAGCAACGACGGCAGCCGCATCGCAGCAATCTCGGCGAGCGATGACGCGCCCGAACGACTGACGGAAGCCGTCGCAGAAGCCAGTGCAAAATCCATTTCAGCGAGAAATGGCTTCACAACAGCCTTGATTCCCCGCGCGGCATAAGCAGTTTTGACTTTTTCAAAATCATTAGCGCCAGTAAGGTGCAGCCATTGCCAGTTCCTTCCCGCGAGCAACGGCAGCACGGACAAAATCATTTCATTCAATCCACTCGCACCCTGGCTGCCGCCAACGACGAGAATTGTAGGCAGATTTGCATCAAGGCCGAGTGCGGTGCGGCTTTCAGCGGCATTCCGCGACTGAAATTGCGGACGCACGGGTGTGCCGATGGTTGTGACTTTGTGTGCCTTCAATCGCGAACCAGCTTCAGGAAAACCGATGAACGCCCCGTCCACAAATCGCGCGAGAAAACGGTTGGCTTTGCCGGGAATGGTGTTGGATTCGTGCAGAAACGTTTTAGCGCCAAAAGCATTTCCGGCGAGAATAGGCGGCGCGCTGGTGAACCCGCCCATTGCCAAAACGGCCTGCGGTGGGTGGGACTGAAAAACTGTCTTCGACGCGCGCCACGACTGCCAGAAGCTTTTTGCGAAGGAAAAGTAATTGCGGTTTTGCAGTCCGACGGCGGGCAGAGTGAAAATGTCCATGCCGCTTGCGGATTTCACGGCCTGTTGATCCACATCCTTCGGCGAGATCAGCAGCGCAATTTTACAGCCACGCTTTTTCAATTCCTCGGCGACGGCGAGCCCCGGAAATAGATGCCCTCCCGTTCCGCCGCATGCTATCGCAACGAACGGCGCTTTTGCTTCGGGGGCGCTCATACTGCCCTCGCGGCGAAGGGATTGTCGCCAGCTTCGATGGTAGCGGAATTATTTTCGAGGACAGGTTTTTCCCGCACGGGTGCGCGGCGCGCGACGCTCAACAGAATTCCGACGCCGATAAGCATCGCAAGCAGGCTTGAGCCGCCGGAACTGATGAATGGCAGCGCGAGCCCCTTGTTCGGAAGAACGCTGGTGACGACGCCGATGTTGATGGCAGCCTGCAACGAAATCAAAAAGGTGACGCCCGACGCGAGCAGGCAGCCAAAATAGTCGCGCGAGTTCAACGCGATGAAGATTCCGCAGACAGCGATGAGCAGAAAGGCGACGATGACGAAGAGAGTGGCAATCAATCCCAATTCCTCACCGATGTTGGCGAAAATAAAATCACTTTGAATTTCAGAAACGTAACCCAGTTTTTGAAGTCCGTTGCCGAGGCCGAGGCCGGTCACGCCGCCAGAGCCGAGCGCAATCATGCCCTGTTGCGCCTGACGAGCTGCGTCGTTCAGATGATCCTGCGGGTGCAACCATGCGGCGATGCGGTTCATGCGCATCGGGTCGTGCAAAATTGAAACGGCCAGAGCCGCCGCGCCAGCCAGTACGGGAAGCAGCAGATGATGCAAGCGGACGCCCGCAACCAGAAGCATCATGCCGCTGACGGCGGCGAGAAGAATTGTCGTGCCACGATCAGGCTCGACAAAAATCAAGCCAAGCGCCACCGCAATGATGAGGCCGGGGAAAACGACTCCGCGTTTGAACGTGTCCATTTTCCGCTGCGAGCGATCGCAATACCAAGCAAGCATGATGATGAGAGCTATCTTGACAAGTTCGGACGGCTGGAAAGATATACCGTGCCATTTGATCCAGCGATGAGCGCCGTTGAGGCTTATTCCAAAATGCGGGATGAATACGCAAGCTGCCAGAACCAGCGAGCCGATAAAAAACGGCAACGCGAGTTTTTTAAGCAACGCGTAGTCGAGAATGACCATCATCGCGCATGCTGCAAAACCAAGTGCGCACCAGACGAGTTGCATCTGGAGCAGATGCGCGCCGACTTCGGCATGGACATGGGTGCGATTATTCACCAGCACCAGCCCCAGACTCGCGCTGTAAATCATCACCAGCCCGAGCCCGAGCAGGGCGGCTACGCAAATTGCCAGAGTTGTGACGGCGACTTTCATTTCAAATTTTCAAAACAAACGCCGACCGTATTTTTACGCCGACGCTTAATGCGCAGGCGTCGGACTCGGTGCAGGCGTGGCTGTCGCGGGCGAAACCACCGGCGTAACTGGAGCAGGAGTCGGAGTTTCTGTTTCCGCCTTAGCCGGAATCTTCAATTTCTGGCCAACCTTGATCTTCGTCGTGGACAGGTTGTTTTCAGATTCAATCGCCTTGACGGTCACGCCATCATATCGCTTGGCGATTTTTGTCAGTGTGTCCCCTGACTTGACGGTGTAGGTTTCTTCGCTGGTGCCTGTCGCGGTTGTCATGTCAGTTGTCGCAAGCGCTGGCGCTCCACCGGCGGCGACGGGGATCACAAGCTTCTGGTTGACTTTCAATTTTGTGGGAACTACTCCGGGATTCGCATCCTCAAGCGACTTCACTGTTATGCCATTTTTCTTTGCGATCTTTCCAAGAGTGTCGCCTTTGGCAACGGTGTATTCGCTAGTCGTAGGCTCCGGCGCGAGCGGCGGCGGCACAACAACCTGATTCGTCGGAATTGGCGGAACAATGGCTGTCGAATTGGTGGCTTCCGTCGGCGATGTGTTTGTATCGCCAGAAGCCAAGTTATTCGTTTGATCGCTTATCTGCGTGGTATCAGGATTCTCGGCTTCGCGCTTGCATCCTTGGATGAGCATCGCGGTCAAACCGCAGACACCGACGGCGAGCACGCAAAAAACGGCGAGCTTCATGCGCGAGCGGCGTTTTTCTTGTTCGAGCAGGGAACCTTGGGGAACGAATGGATTCGGGTTGTTCATGAGTTTGGCGCTATTAGCGTCCTTTCTTCGAGGTCTGTTTTGTTTGTTTGATTTTTCCGCGACGAAACTTTCCCTCGAAAAATTTCGCGACGGTTTAAATTTATTCTGTTCATTTTCACTTGCACCAGGCCTCCGCAATAACTCCTGTCGGCGGGGAAAATTAAAAATGCCTCGCCGCCGACTGCGCGCCTTGCTGCTTCCGGCAGAATTTTTAACAGTCGCGCGACCCGCGCGCAAGACGCAAAACGCATTTTCTCCAATGACAATGTTGCTTTCATCTTAATTTCAAGGTGGCAAGCGCGACCACCGCGCACAACACGCACAAAATGTAAAACCGCATCACCACCTGCGATTCATACCAGCCCTTTTTTTCAAAATGATGGTGCAGCGGCGCCATCAAAAAAATCCGCCGACCGGTTCCGGTCCGCATCCGCGTGAAACGGAACCAACCAGTTTGCAGCAAAACCGAAAGCGCCTCCAGCACGAACACGCCGCCCGCAATGACGAGGACGAACGGCTGGTGAATAAGAACAGCGATAATCCCAAACGCGCCGCCAAGCGCAAGCGAACCCGTGTCGCCCATGAACACCTGCGCCGGATGACAATTATACCACAAAAATCCCAGTCCAGCACCAATCATCGCTGCGCAAAATACGGTCAACTCTCCCGCTCCGCTGACGTATGGAATTTGCAGATAACTTGCGATTTTTACGTTGCCCGCGACATATGTGAAAACCAGAAATACAAAGGCCGTGATAAGGGTGCAGCCGATGGCAAGGCCGTCGAGACCGTCCGTCAGGTTCACCGCGTTCGAGCTACCGACGATGGCGAGCAGCACAACGAGCACACCGACAATTGCGCCCGCTGCAATCGGAAATTTGCAAAACGGCAGCATCAAATCGCTGACCAAATTGCTGTGAATCACGTTTTTATTTCCCAACAATTCGCTCGTCGCCGGAAGCTTCAAAAGATATATTCCGACGAACAATCCAAGCCCGGTCTGAACCAGAAGTTTCACGCGAGGCGGAGTTCCGCCGCCACTTTGCTGTATTATTTTTGCGTAGTCGTCGTAAAACCCCAACCCCGACAAAACCAAGACCGCGAGCAACGCCAATTCCACCTGCGCGTTCCACTGCGTCCACAGCATCGTCGAGAAAACCAGCACCGCCACGATCAAAACGCCTCCCATTGTCGGAGTTCCTTTTTTGCTCAAAACGCGTGCGGCCAGACCGCCGGCTTCTTCCGCTCTGTCCTTGTAATCCTGCCCAAACTTTAGCGTCTTAAGCCAGTGAATGATTTTTGGCCCGAGCCACCAGCTTAACACCAGCGCCGTGACCGCCGCTCCCGCACTGCGAACAGTGATGTAGCGAAACAGGCGCAGGAACGAGAACCGGCTTTCCCAAGCCGTCCCGTGCGTCCAATCCAAAATTTGCTGGCTCAAATAATAGAGCATTTTTGTTTCACGATTTTTCCGACTTCAACGTCTCCGAAATTCTTTCCAGTCGCGACGCTCTTGACGCCTTCAGCAAAACCACGTCTCCAATTTTTAAAAATTTTCTGATCACAGTCACCGCCGCCTCGATATTTTCAAATTCAATTACGCGGCTTAATCCCCCGTCTCGGGCGGCGTTGCCCGTGACTGCGGCCATTTTTCCAACGGTGAACAATTGACCGATCTTCAATTCCGCCGCGCGCCGGCCAACTTCAGTGTGCGCCACTTCGCTGTGCGCGCCTAGCTCTTCCATATCGCCCAGAACCGCCACGCGCCGGCCTTGCAGCGGCAAATCACACAACGTTTCCAGCGCGGCAATTGTCGAATCCGCATTCGCGTTGTAGGCATCGTCCAGCACGCGAACACCGTTCGCTTCCCAAAATTGCAGCCGCATTTTTGGCGGCTTGCAGTCGGCCAGACCTCTTTGAATTTCGTCGCAACTCAAGCCGAGTTCCTCGCCAACTGCAATCGCAAACAAAGCATTCGTTACCTGATGGCGGCCGAGCAAATTGATCCGGTATTCGCCGCAAAACTCCTCTTTCAATGTTTGCACTCGAAACGTAACGCCATTTTTGTCCAGCCGGATTTTATCCGCTCGCCAATCATTGCCTTTTCCAAGCCCGACACGGATAACTTTCGCCTTCGTCCTCCGGGCGATTTTATCCGTCCATTCATTATCGCCGTTTACAAATAGTGTGCCATCCGCCGGCAACAGTTCCGAGATCCATCCTTCCTCGCGAGCTACGCCCGCAATGTTGCCAAAAAATTCCAAATGCTCGCGTCCGATATTTGTCAGCACGCCAAATTTTGGCCTGATCATATTCACAAGCGGAGCGAGTTCGCCCGGATGATTCGTTCCGGCTTCCACGACGGCAGCTTGATGCGATTTTTTCAGCCGCAACAGCGTCAGCGGGACGCCGATATTGTTATTGAAACTCGCCTCGCTCCACAGTGTCGAAAATTTCTGGCGCAAAACCGAAGCGAGCAATTCTTTCACCGTCGTTTTGCCATTTGAACCAACGACGCAAACAACCGGCAATTCAAATTGCCGCCTGTGAGCTGCCGCCAGTTTTCCGAGCGCGATTCTAGCATCGTCCACGAGTAAAATTGCAACGTCTGCCGCGACTTTGGACTTTGGATTTCGAACTTTGGATTTTTCCACGACGACTGCTGAAACATTTTTAGCCACAACTTCGGTCAAGAAATCATGGCCGTCGAATTTTTCGCCGCGAATGGCAAAGAACAAGTCGCCTGGGTGTGTCTGTCGCGAATCTATGGAGACATTTTTCACCATAGTTTCAGACTTGCCGCTCATGATTTCGGCGGCGCAAGCTTCAGCGACAAATTTCAAAGAGCGTTCTTCCACAAAATTTCAACGTGAAACGCCTGCAGCCACAAGTAGCGCTGGCGAATTTGGCGCCTGCATATGCTCATCCGCTGGAATGTTCAAGTAGCTCGCGCAGCGCTCGGCGACATTATGGAAAACCGGGCCGCAAAGCGCACCGCCGAACGCGCGTCCGCCTTCCTTCGGTGAATCCATCACGATTGAAATGCAAATCTTCGGATTGTCCGCCGGGAAAAAACCAATGAAAGAAACAACAAAGCGATCGTTCGCATATTTTCCGTCCTCGACTTTCTGCGCCGTGCCGGTTTTTCCGGCGACGACGTAATCCGCAAGGCGTGCCAGCGGAGCGGTGCCTTCATCCGACACGACGGTTTTCAAAGCCTCAACCATCTGCTTGGCGGTGTCTTCACTGACAACACGGCGGACGGCTTGCGGCTCGTATTTTTGCACGATATTTCCTTCGCTGTCCTGAAGTTGTTTCACGAGCATCGGACGCATTAGCACGCCGCCATTGGCGATCGCTGAAATGGCCATCGCCATCTGCAATCGCGTCACGGCCACGCCCTGCCCCATCGGAATTTGCGCAATGGAGTACTTTCCCCACTCATTTGCCGGACGAACAAAGCGGTGTGCGCTGACTTCACCGGGCAGCGGAATTCCCGTGGCCGCTCCAAATCCAAAATCGGTCATGTATTCATAAAGCCTCGGTGCCTGAAGTTTTATCCCAATTTTTGATGCGCCAATATTTGACGATTTTTCCAAAACCTCCCAGACAGGAATGTTGCCGAGATGATTGTGCTCCGCGTCGTGTAATGTGATTCCACCGTAATGAAAAAGCCCGTTCTCACAAAACACCGTGTCATTGAGCGAAACAATGCGGTCGTTCAACGCACCGGAAATGACAATTGTCTTGAACGTCGAACCGGGCTCCATCACGTCACTGATAACGCGGTTCGGCTCGTTGTTCGTATTAATGGATTGAAGATTGTTCGGGTCAAAATTTGGGAACGAAGCCATCGCAAGAATTTCCCCCGTGCCCGGACGTGTGATGATGCCGGTGATGCCTGCAGGCAAGTGCTCTCGCATCGCATCGGCAAGTTCCGTCTCCAAAATGTTCTGCACCGCCGTGTCAATCGTCAGCACGACGTTCAAACCATCGCGCGCCTGAACATCCTCGTCCCGATAGGCGGTCAACTCGTTTTTACGGCTGTCCATTCCCGTCACACGCCAGCCGGAAGCGCCTTCAAGCTTGTTGTCGAAAAAATTTTCGATGCCGTCGTAGCCAAAAAGTTCAGAGGTGTTGTTCGTGGTTTGTTTCGTGCCGACAAAGCCCAGAACATGCGCCGCTAGCGCTCCATTTTGATAAACTCGCAATTGATCATCCTCTCCAAAAATCGCGTGTTGCCGTAAATTGAAGGCGACGTTCCTGAAATCAACCCGCTCCGTTTTTGACATTTTGCTCAGGTCAATTGCCAGCGGCAGATTTGTCATGGTGCAATAGATTTTCTGCCACGTTTCGTCGGAAACTTTTCGCTGAAGCACGGCATATTGATTTGTGACCGTCTGGCCCTTTGAATTTTTCATCAGGCGCGGCTGCAATTTTTGAAGCAAATCCGCCTCATTCATCTGCAACAGTGGAGCGAGCGCGTGTGCGACGGCGGCCTGCTGGTTCCCCATGAGCAACGGATTCGCGCAAACGGTTTTAACCGGAACTGTCGTCGCCAGAAGATTTCCGTTCACGTCCAGTATGTCGCCACGACGCGCAGCCTGCGGAATTTTTTCCTGCGAGCCTTTTTCCGCGAGCGCACCGAGTTCAGCGTGGCGCCACAGTTGCAAATCCACGAGCCGTAAGCCCAGCCCGATGAACGCCAGCACCACTAGTGCCATCATCGCCACAGTCCGGGCGAGTTGTTGTCCGCGATTTTTCATACTAAAATGGCCAGCCGCCCGTGGCGATCGGTTCCTCAACCAACGGCGTCACGAGCGGCGGCCAAAATTTTGCTTTATTGAGACATTGCGTCAATTGGCCGCGCGGCGAATTGTCGCGTCATATTTTTAATCACCGGCATTGAAATCGCAGGCTCGCTCAGCCGGACAACCTGCATCGGCTGCGCGGGCGAAAGTCCCAAGTTTAATTCCTTCGCACGCTCGTCCAGTTTCACCGGCGAACGCAATTCCGCGAGATCTTTTACGCGCTGATCGTCGTCTTTCTGCAATTGCACCAGGCGGATTTCCTTGTCACGAATTTGTTTGCCGAGTTCATAAATCTGCCCTTTCTGCCAGACGTAACCGACCGCCGCGCCCGCGATGACAAAGCATGCAAAAAACGCCGCCAGCGCCGGACCGAACCGGATTGCCGCAGCCTGGTTTTTTTTGTTTTTCGCCATATCAGATTTTTTCCAAAATTCTCAACTGCGCGCTCCGGCTGCGCGGGTTTTCCCTCAATTCGTTTTCGCCGGGCAAAACCGCCTTGCGCAAAACCCATTTCAACTCCGGTTCATGCGGCTGGCGCAATTCCGGTACGTCCACTTCGCCGCTGAACGTGTAATCACGCGCTTTCTCGCGGCCAAAATCTTTCACCACGCGGTCTTCAAGCGAATGAAACGTGATGACCGCCAGCCGTCCGCCAGGCTTCAAAATTTTTACCGCCGCTTCCAACCCGCGTTTTAAAGAGCTGATTTCATCGTTCACTGCAATCCGCAGCGCTTGAAAAACCTTTGTCGCCGGATGCGCCTTTCTTCCGGCGCGCGGGGAAATTCTTTCAATCATCTCTGCCAATTGCAGCGTCGTCTCAAATTTTCTTTGTGCGCGGTCATGCATAATTGCCTTTGCGAATCGCCGCGAATCGCGTTCGCCTCCGAACTCCCAAAAAAATTTCGCCAGTGTCTCGGCGTCTTCGCCGTTCACCAAATCCGCCGCCGTCAGCGGCTGGCGGTTGTCCATCCGCATGTCCAGCGGGCCGTCAAGCTGAAAACTAAATCCACGTTCCGCCGAATTCAGTTGCGGCGAGCTGACGCCCAAATCCAGCAGCACACCGTCACAGCTTTTTTCCGCAATCCAGTCCGCCAGTTCCGCAAAATTTCCGCGACGCAAATCAAAGCGCCCGGCAAATTTTTCCGCCAACCGCTTTTTGGCGGCTTCAACCGCGACGCCATCGCGATCGCACCCAGACAGCCATCCAGTCGGCGAACTCTCCGCCAATATGCTCGCGGCGTGGCCAGCCCCACCGAGCGTGCCGTCGGCGTAGCACCCGCCCGCCTTCGGCTTCAGCGCGTCCAAGACCTCCGCCGCCATCACTGGTTTGTGAATGAATTCTGGCACTGCCCATTTTTTGTTTTGGTTAAAGCGCCGTCACCTTTAAAAGCCGTTCGCCCAAAATCTCCCAAGATTTTTTTGCGGGCTGCAAATCAGGCATGTCAATATTGGGTGCAGGACGTGATTTCATTGGAACAATTTCCACGTCTGCGTCGGTCAAATCGTTGTGGACGACTTTTACACTGTCCAAGGAAAGTTCGGCTTGCACAGCAGGGCGCGAAAAACATTTCACTTCTTCCTGCGAACCGCGTAGCATCGTCATCGGATTTAATTTCGTCGTCCAAGTCGCCAGGGATTTCGGCGACGAAGAAATTACGGGCATTTTTTGCGTCTTCGCCCACGTCGGCGTGGAGATTTTTCCCAAGGGAGCAACTGGATTTTCCAGCGGCAACTTCGGCGATTCAGTTTGCCCTAGAGTCGTAAAAGGATTTTTAGGCGAGACAAATTTCGGAAGATAAGCCTGTTTGCTTTCACGATACGCGACTGCGCCGCGTCCGCTGACCAGACTTTTTCCAGCTGCTAGTAGCTTTCCAAGTTTCATATTTTTATTCCATGAGTTTGAAGGCCTCGGACGCGAGAACCGCGTCTGCAGCCTTGACGTTTTCGTGACGGGACGGATTCCAAATCTCAAAGCGGTCGAGCAAGCCGACGAACACGGCTTCGTCCTTGATGCCCGCCGCACGCGCCATTTCTTCAGGCAGACAAATCCGCCCGGCTTTGTCCAAGGTCACCTGGACGGATTCGCTTCCGATAAATCGTTTCAGAACAACCTTGTTCGGGTTGCCGTTTGGCATCGCGTCAATGTCCGCCTTCAGCTTCGCCATTTCCGTCGGCGGCAAAACGCGCAGGCAGGTTCCGGCTTGATGCTGCGGCCAAAGAATCAGGGTCAGTTCGGTGCCCTCGCTTTCAGGCCGCCATTTTGCAGGAATCTGAACGCGCCGCTTCTCGTCCACTCCATGCCGATAGAGCGAATTGTAATAACTCGGCCCGTTTGTTTTCGCCGCACTCATTTATTCACCGAAATCTTAAAAACGGTCTTGTAACCCACAACACCCCACTGTTATCCACTTTAACCCACCCGATGTCAACTAAAATGTGACGGAAAAATGACGGTTTATTAGAAAGTTATTCACAATTCTGAAATGACCTGCATTTGCCACAAATCTCAATTATGTTTTCCAAATGCCTTTCTGCTATGTTTTCGCCCGATGCGAACCGCAGATTTCCATTTCGAACTGCCGCCAGAGCTGATTGCACAATATCCCGCGAACAAACGGGATGAATCACGGCTTCTTGTTTTGCACCGGAAGGAAAACCGCGTTGAACATCTTCATTTTCCTGATTTGACAGCTTTTTTCCGCGCGGGAGATGTGCTTGTGCTCAACAATTCCCGCGTAATCCCAGCGAGGCTGCGCGGAGTGAACGCAAAAAGCGGTGGAAAATTTGAAATTTTGCTGCTCGAAGAAAATGAAAAAAATGATTGGTGGGTGATGATCCGCCCTGGAAAAAAAGCAAGGATTGGGACACAAATCATTTTGAGCGATGCAAACAGTCAGCCGACAAAAATCGCCGCCACAGTTTTATGCGCCAATTCAGAATGTCACCGCCGTCTGAAATTTTCCGGCACAAACGATTTGCGTGACGAATTGGATTCGCTCGGTGAAATGCCTTTGCCACCCTACATTCATCGCGACAACAAACTTGCTGAGGATAAAAACCGTTATCAAACCGTCTTTGCCAAAACCGCCGGGTCAGTCGCCGCGCCGACGGCTGGTTTGCACTTCACGCCGGAATTGCTGGAAGAAATTCGGGCGCGTGGCGTGAAAATCTGTTTCGTGACATTGCACGTCGGACTCGGAACTTTCCTGCCGGTGAAATCCGAAACGCTCGCCAATCATAAAATGCACGAGGAAAGGTTTGAAGTCTGTGAAGATACGGTCTGCGCCGTGAACGAAGCAAAAAGGTCCTGCAATCGAGTGATTGCAGTTGGGACGACAACTGTTCGTGTTTTGGAAACCGTCGCCGCCCAAAATGGTGGAACACTCAATGTTTATAGAGGAAAAACAAACATATTCATTTTTCCGCCGTTCAATTTCAAAATCGTGGATGCGCTGTTGACAAACTTCCACCTGCCCTGCTCCACTTTGCTGATGCTCGTGAGCGCGTTTGCCACGCCGGATGAAATTGCCGGGCGTGAAATGGTTTTGTCCGCCTATGCCGGGGCAATCCGCGAACGTTACAGATTTTTCAGCTATGGCGACGCGATGCTGATTTTATGAAAAGGAAACTGCCGTTTGTTTTTTCCAATTTCGCGATGACAGCCGATGGCACCATCGCCTTTGCCAGAGACAATTTTGTTCCGTTTGGCAGTGCGCGCGACCACGAGCGAATGATGGAATTACGGGCTACGGCGGATGCCATCATTTGCGGTGCAACAACCGTGGCGGTGACAGAAACGATCTTGGGAACGGGTGGTGAAAAATTTCGAAGGCAGCGGTTGAATAATCGTTTGGCGGAATATCCCTTGCGAATTGTCGTGAGCGGGTCGGGTTCGATTGACGCGGGCGCGCCAATTTTCAAGAAACATTTTTCGCCGGTGATCGTTTTTACAACGGGTCGAATATCAAAACCCAAACTGAAGAATTTGTACATGGTTGCCGATCAAGTAAAAATCTGCGGTAGAGATGAAATTAATTTTCGGTCTGCCTTCATCTGGCTACGAGCAAATTGGAATGTGAGGCGTTTATTGTGTGAAGGCGGCGGCGAGCTTCACGGCGCATTGATCCGCGCCGGTTTGGTGGACGAATTGCACCTAACGTTTTGCCCAAAGATTTTTAGCGGGCGTGATGCGCCGACTATCGCGGATGGCAAAGGATTTTTAAATCTGTCGGATGCGGCGCAATTCAAATTGAAGTCGAAGAATCTTGTAGGCGACGAGTTATTTGCGGCTTTTTCACGTAAGAAATAGCAGTTTCTTCTGCCGAGTTATTCACAATGCGATTTTTTGAAAATTTAGCCGTGGCGAAAGTGTTTGTTTTAAACTATTGCAAATAAACGAATTAATAAAGGCAGGATGGCTTTCGCCATCCTGCCTTTTGACAGACTTTATTAATTATTGACTCTCTAGGATATAGAACTGCGCCGTATTGGTCGCATTCGGATCTGAGAACTGATACTGACCCGGCGAAACTTCAGTTGCCGTACCAAGATTCGACCATTGATTGATTGGAAGAGCTACGTTTGTCGTGGCCAGCACTGAAAAGCTCGCTCCAGGAGTGTTTGTGAAGTTGAGTTGGAATGGCACACTGCTGCCACCTGATATAATTCCCGATCCAGAACCAAACTGCGGAGGTGTGACTGTAAGCGTGCTAAAACTGATGTCACCACCGAGATTCGTTCCCGCACTGTTGGTGGCTACCAGCTCGTAGTGATACGTTCTTCCTTGCGACAAATTCACAACAGGAGCCGCAACCGAAGCTGTGATGCTAGTTGTATTTGTCGCGCTGAAGTTGCCGTAACTCGTGTCGACTCCATACTCAAACCAGTATGTGGTGGTACCGCCATTTGGATTAATCGAGCCTTCGAAAAGTGCTCCTCCTGCGGTGATGCTCTGTGGTGCCACCGTAGTTACTGTCGGAGCTGTCACCACAGGATTGACCGTGATGCTGGTGCCATCAACCGCACTTGTCAGACCGCTGCTGGTGAACGTCAACTTCAGACCATTTTGCGCCGTCGTCGGGGCTGCCAAACCGTTGAACGTGACCACACCATTGACAGCCGTGGCTGTCAAAGTACCGGTCAATGAACCCATCCCAGTACCCACAGCGGCCGTTACTACTATTGAACTGTTAGTTCCCAGCAAGTTACCATTGGCATCTTCGATATAAACCACCGGTTGAGTGGAGAACGTCGCGCCCGCAAGAACTGTCGAGGACGGCTCAGTGGTCACCACCAGCTTGCTGGCGGCACCTATTGTAACCGTCTGCGCAATCGAGTTGGTGCTGTAACCCGTGGCACTGATCACTATGGTCTTGGTGCCATTGGTCTGGAGCAGTTGCGATTTGGAAAGATTGAACACAATCTTGCCTGCCTGGGTCGTGTCATACGCAGCGCTCGGGAGCGTCTGACCGTTGACCGTGATGCCGGTGATGGCGGCACGCCAAGCCGGATCATCCGGTGTGTTTGTGACAGTGATGAGATTGTTCACCGGAGTTGCTGCCTGCGCCGTGAGAATCGGCGGCGGAATCAACTCGGTGGCATTCGGCGTCTGCTGTGGCACAAACGTGAGCCCCGCGATGTTTCCGTTGGTGGAGGTATATATCGTGTTAGTCGAGATGAGGTTGAGAGTCCCGCCAGCCGTCTGGTCAGTCAAGCGAATGATCTTGTTGTTGCCATTGACGTAGAACAGATAGACGCCACCGCTGCCGTTGGTGGTGGCGAACAACGTGTCGCCGCCATCCGTGTTGGTCCATGATCCAATGTTTATCCAGTTGAAATCACCAGCAATGGAACCGGAACCCGTCCCACTGGGTCCAGTCATTTGCCACTTGCTGATGACTCCCACACTACCAGATACCTGATCCAGAACGTAAAGGATGCTGTAATCATTTCCGTTTGTGGATACGATATAGAAATCCTGGGCAACGCTATCCGAAGGCGGTGTTTCATGCCCGATGTTGAAGACAGAATCAGGATTTTGGCTGGAAGGAGGGGTTGTGTAGTCCAAACCAGTCCCGTCGGCATTGTAACCACTCGAAAAGATAAACACGGATGCGGTGGGCGGGTTGGCCACTTTTGCCGTTTCCACCCAGCACACGCCGCCAAAGGATCTGGTGCTGATGTTGTTTTGCTGATAAAGATTATAGTTATAAGTGCCGTTATCAGCGATGTATAGTCCGCCTTTGTCATCAATGAGGTAGTGGCTGCTGTCGGGGCTGCACGCTGCACGAGCCTGGCTGCCACCATACGAGTTGGACACATATTTTGCACGCAAGGCGAAGCCGTTGGTGTAATCCAAGGTGCCCACCCCGCGGTTCAGATTGAAGCCTTCATCCGGGTTCGCCACCGAACTGCCATCCGTATAGCCTGGGAAGACTATTTCAGTGCCGTTGTCATTGAGAGTGAGGTGGCCTCCGGAACCGGCGTTGTCCGTGCGCAGCGCGTTTGTGCCGGTGGCACTGATGGGAACGATGTTGACCGGGCTGGTCTGGCTGGCGGCCGAGGGTTTGACTTCAATGAAGCTCATCGTCGAATTTTTCGCCGACGTGTCCGCTTGAAGAACCACCAGATTGCCAGGCGTGAACGGAACGGGCGGTTTGCCGATGACAAATGATGTTGAATTGGTCACTGCAATCGGGCCAGCGGTCACCGTGAAGGTGATGGCCGCATTTGCAACCGCCGTCGAGCCGCTGACTGTGGCGGTCAAATCGGTGTAGGTGCAGGCACCGTTGTAGATGGCTTGGGTCACAGAACCGCCCAACACCCACGTCGGCGGCGAATTGCTGACGGTGGCCACCACCTGCATATTGGGATAGGTGTTGGTGGTGGGATTGTAAAACTGGTCAATGCACGTGAACGAGGGTTGAACGGTCAAGGTGCCGGTGCTGGCCGACGGGCCGCCGGGCTGAACGTAGTTTAGCCTCACGAACGCACCGGGTGTGACCAATTGCGTGACCTTGGCACTGGTGTAGTTGGTGGCAAAGATGACAATGTAATCAGTTCCAGCCACCGTCAACGGCGCTTGATTCGTGTTCTCCCCAGGCTGTGCAGTCGGCGTAAAGACGATATTGGACGAAGTAATCGTAAAACTGGCATGATTGGTCAATTTAACACCATTGACATAGATGACACCGATGTTCTGGCTCCAAGCCAGATTGTTAGCAAAAGTATTCGTGAAGGAATGATCCACCGTGGCCGAGGCGGCGGGCGTGATGGCTGGCGCGATATTTCCGGTATATTTGCCGTTGACGGCCACGTTGTCCAAGCGACAGTTGCCGGAATTGTTGTTGTAGGGCTGATAAAGATAATTTACGCAATCCGCGCCGGTGGCGGCATTAACAATCCGAAAACCGAAGTGCGGATTGCCAGCCACGTTGGGAAAGCCAGTGAAATCAACGATGCAGTTGTTGAAAAAGATGGAACCATAGTTGTTGAAGAACATCGTTCCGTCTACTGTATTCGGGCTATAAATGCCACTCCCGCTCTGGGTCAATCCCGGGGATTGAAAGCCACTGGCGGACGAATTGGTCATGACGAATGTCGGATTCAGCGCGTAAGCCAGCGTATTGGCCACATTGGTTGTCGTCCAGCCGTTGGTGGTGTATTCCACGCACATTTTCGCCTCACCCTGGGTCGTAAAGTAAAGGTCGAACGACAGCATGATGTTGGTGTAACCCGTCGTGTCCACGTCAAACTCGCCACCCTGGCTACCAATCGGCTGTGTGGAAAGCCAGCCGTTGCCTTTCTGCCCACGCAGACGCCAGACATTTTGACCGGCGGCCCCGGTGGAGCTGTAAGGCACTCCGTTTGCAAGAATATCTGCGGCGTTGGTGCTAAAATTACCTGTTGTAGCAAAAGTGGTGGAAACTAAATGGTTGGCTGGTGTCCCAAAGCCGAAGCATGCGGCGGTCGCCGAGAGGACGTTGGAGATTTCCGGAAAAGGATTGTTGTATGGAGCGATCACGCCTTCACTATCAAAGGTCCAATCCGCTGCGATGTCGAACGGCACGCCTTGGATGACAACGTTGTCAAGCGTCCAGTCGCCGCCGCCCGAATCCTGATAGTTGACGCCGGTCGTGTCGGGACAGTTCGTTCCGTTGGCTGCGTTCACAATGCGTATGGCAAAATTGGGGTTGTTGTCCGCCCAGGAAATGCCGCTCAAATCGACCGTGACATTGGTATTCCAGACAGCGACTCCGCTGCTATTGGTCAGAATCAGGTAGGTGCCAGCGACAATATGGTTGGTCGTAATGCCATTAGTGGCGAGCACACCGGAACTGCCCGGCGACGTGATATTGGCATTGAACCAGGTCAGGCCATCCGGCGAGTATTGCACTTGAAGATAGGCCTCGGCATTGGTCTGGGCGTAAACGTCAAAGGAAAGTTGAACCTGATAATAGCCCAGCGTGCCGACAGCGAACTGCGCACCTTGGGAGCCGATGGCACTATTGGTGGACCATCCGCCGGTGACTTCCCAGGCGTTGGTGCCATCCGTGGTGCCGGTGGAACTCCCCGGCAAGCCCACAACCGTCCCAGTGGACAGGCCGACAACACTGGCAGTGCCAGTGTTGGAGGTGGCGGCGGGGCTGTTTGTTATGGTGCCTGCTGTATAGTTATCAAACGTCCACCCGACGAGGGTGTTGGTTTGGGCTTGCACCGCCGTCAAGGTGGCGAGCAGCATTGAAGCGATGCAGGCGAGGTTTTTTATTTTCATTTTAAGTGTTGGTTGTTTTTTGTTGGACTCCTATTAAATCATTCGCACTACATTTTGTGCTGTGGGCATTATCCAGTTTCAGGTTACAAGAAAACGACTCGCGGGTGACTATTCAGTGACAATATTAAATGTGTGGCGAACCCAGCTTGTCATGTCTCCAACACGTAACTTTCCTGACATTCATTTGTAACGTACGGTTGCCAGAATGGTGGCAGTGAAGAGGCTTAATTATTCAAACACAAAGAACAAACACAACCGCGGGTTCACTCTCATTGAACTGCTGGTGGTCATTGCCATCATAGCAATCCTGGCCGCAATGCTCCTGCCGGCGCTGGCCAAAGCCAAGGCCAAGGCGCAACAGATCGCATGCTTGAACAACTTGAAGCAGTGGGGTCTGGCCGATAACATGTATGTGGACGACAACAACGAGAGATTTCCCTATCCAAGATATCAAGCTAGTTATGCTGGCAGTTCCAGTCCAAATGCTCAAGATACACCCACCTGGCAGGAAATTTACGCCTATGGCGGAATGACTCCTCCCGTGGGTAACGATGTCTGGTTCAATGCCCTGCCTCCCTATATCCACAGCAAGACTATGTATGAATGGGCAACTGGCGTTTACAAAAGCCAGTTTAACCAAGCCTTCTCCAGCGGCATGACCATTTTCACCTGTCCGACCGTCCTCGCCCAAGGATATGACGCCACTGATGTTACTACGAGTGATATGAGCCTGGCCGACCGACCACTGTTTTCCTTCGGCATGAATTCCAAGATGACCGTCATCGAAACACCCGTTGGCAGCACCGATGACCTCCCTTGCAAAACCACAATGGTGGTTCATCCTTCAGCCTTTGTATTGTTTGCGGATACCCGTGACCGTTCTAAGGAAACCCCCTATTCTTCCAGTGCGGCCAATGCTTATCCCGCAGGCAATTCCATAAAACTCGGCACGCCGCAATCTTATACCACGCGCTTCTCCTCCCGGCACAGCATGGGCGGACAGATCACCTTCAGCGACGGCCATGCCCAATTCTACAAATATAATTATGTCGTATCGGACGGCACGGCCGTTTACTCCAGCGGCCCTACGGCTGGATTAACTGTCAGTGCCGGCTATGACCCCGGCCGTCCAGACATCAATTGGGATTGTCAGGGAAACGCCATCATTCCGGCAAATGGGAATTAAAAAGCGGGTTGAAGTCGCGATTTATTACATCAATTTAAAGTCCGTTTTTATTTGTTAGTGGGTCGAAGCCGTTTTCGACTTTGCGCTTTTCGCCGGAGCTTTCCAAATATTCTTTTCATTTTTTGAATGAAAAGAAGGCCAATTTTTGTAATGCGATTCGCAACAAATGTTGAGCAATGCAGAGCCGCCGATCTGATAATCGAACGCGTTTGAAACATTCACTTCACATTTAACAAAAGGCTCCTTATGCCATATCAAGAAATCTCGGCAACCGTAACGGACAAACAAATGCAGACAGTCAAGGATGCGCTCACTGCCATCGAAACGGCGCTGCCCTTCCTCATCAGCCTTACCGATCAAGAGCGCAAGAAACTGCGCAAGACCGGTCCCGAACGGCTTCCCTTTGTGCAGGGCGCGGGAGTGGCCGCGCAGGACAATCCCGACATCCTGCCCAAAACATTCGACGCGGACGGGTTTGAAAACGCCGTGGCGCTCTTCTCGGCGATGACGGAAATCAACACGATTGTGTCGCAACTCTCCTCAAAAATTGACGACACGCGGCTGGCGGTGGGCGTGGAGGCTTTGAGCGGCGCCTCGGACGTGTATAACTATGTCAAGGCCGCCGCCACAAAGACGCCCGGACTCAAGCCGGTGGCCGACCAGTTGGGCCAGTTGTTCCAAAAAGCCGTCGCCACGCGCCGGGCCAACCAGAAAGTTCAGGCTGCCGCGAAGACCGCAAAATAAGACGGCGTTGACAATCTGAAAATCATTCCCCGCCCGCTTTGAAATTCCCAAAGCAGGCGGTTTTGCTTTGGGGCTGGACAAAAAGAGCCGGTTTTTGCTTAAGTGACTTGAAATGATGCAGTTAAGATCAAAAACGTCGTTCATCGGAAGAACGAAATCCTAGCTCCGATGAACGAAGTCGTAGATCGGAAGAAGGAAATCGCAGATTTGAAGAACGACGACTTTCATCAGATGAACGAACTCGTAGTCCGGAAGAAAGTGGACGTAGTTCCAATGGACGTGCTCGCAGCTCGTGGCAAGGAGCGCATTGTCCTGATGAACACGAAGGCAGTTCCGATGAACGATGGCGTTGTTCTCACGAACGTTCGGGGAGCATATCGGTCGGTCGGCGATCCAAGTTTGCAAACAACTCATGCTTCAATGATAGCTAACCTCGCAATTCAATTGTTCCACCGGTTTGAATTTAGCGTACACCAAGAAATCCTGAAAGTCGCGGAATTGTAACGTGTTTGACATCGGCTCGGAACAAGTGAAATTTACGATTTCATCAGTGATGGTTTTACTCGTAAAAAAATGAAAAAATTGCTTTTCCCGTTTCACCGCCTCTTCACTCCAATTTTATTTTCGCTGTCCGTCGCCGTCGCGCCGCTGCATGCCGCCGATACGATGGATCAAACGAACGCGGCGGTTCAATCCAGCCAGCTTCACTATCTCACCGGCAAGAAACCCAACGCCATTGAGCTGCTCGCGCCACCGCCGCTGCCGGACTCGCCGGAGCAGGCCGCCGACATGGCGGAAGTGCAGGCCGTTTATCACGCCGCCACAAGCAACGACATCGCCGACGCGTATTCCGAAAAGAAATTTAACATTTTCAACTTCACGCCCGCCATCGGCGATTTTTTTGTGGCCGGCAAATTTCCAAAGACCGAGGCCTTTTTTGACAACGTGCAGAAGGACGCCGAGACCGTGACCGACAATGCAAAGGACTTTTACAAGCGCCCGCGTCCGTATGTGACCGACCCCAGCCTCATCAACGGCAAGCTCGAAAAAAGCTTCAGCTATCCCAGCGGCCACTCGACCGAATCCATGGTGCTGGCCCTTGTCCTCTCCGATTTGTTCCCCGACAAGCATGACGCAATCATCGCCAAGGCGCGCAGCATCGGCTGGCATCGCGTGCAGACCGCGCGGCATTATCCCACGGACATCTACGCCGGGCGCGTGCTGGCGCAGGCCATCGTCAAGCAGATGGAGAAGAACGACGATTTCCAGAAGGATTTGGCGGAAGCGAAAGCTGAAATTGCCGCCGGACAGAAATAAGTTCCTTTACCGCATGTCTACCTGTCGGGGAAACATCCGGAATTGACCGCCAGCATAGATTTCAGACCTGCTAGTTTTGGGAGATAACTGCGGAACAGCGGATTCAAGCCGGTCTTTCTGAGCAAAGAACGATGGCTTATCGCCATTTCATGTTTGCTTGAGTACTTCACATATCCACGGGAAGTTTCATTGTACCTCGTGGCACGATTTTGATTTGGCTTAACTGTGATTGAAAAACAGACCGGGGAAACTGTCACCAGTTTCCCCGGTCTTTGCTTTCGCAAAATACTATTTCAATTCCAATATTCGGAACTGTTCGCTTGCCTTATGGCGAGACGAGGAGGAGGAATCCGGCTTTGCCCGTCAGCGGCGTGTTCG
>PKZR01000069.1 GCA_003133815.1 Limisphaerales bacterium
GGCGTGGCCGTGACCAGCACCGTGTATTCCGGCTGCAAGGTTTCGCGGAAAAACTTCATCGCCTGCGTTTCCGTGCCCGCGCCAAAAAATCCATGATGCGCTTCATCCACCACCACGCCGATGCGCAATTTCTTTTGGCGCAACGCCGCGACGAGTTCCTCAATGGTGAGATTCGATTCGCCAGGACGATGCACATTGCGGCTGTCTTTTACTTTGGTGGCGACGGTTTGCCACGTTGTCACAAAGACATCGCCCGTCCGGCTGTCTGCCGCCTGCCGGTCTTCAGACAACTCCCGCAGACGCAAGCCCGGCAGTTCTGCGCGCAAGGCAGATGCTGTCTGACCGGTGACGCCTTTGAACGGCGCGAACCAAAACCAGACGACCGATTCCATGCCGGAAAATTTCTCGACGATATGCCCGGCGATTAAAGTTTTACCCGCGCCGGTCGGTGCTTCCAGCATCAGTTTGCCGTGTTGCGAAATTGCCGCCGTGCGGTTCGTTGCGTTGTCCGGGGAAATGTCCAGCAGACGTTTGCATTCCGAAAAGATTTGCAGACCGCTCTCGACGGCGGCTAACTGAAACGGTTTGGGTGTGGTGCGGCTCATGCGGGTGAGAGCGTGAGGTTCAGGCCGAAACGGCGCGTGAGCGTGTCGGAAACGGAGAGGTGCGTCACATGACTGTCGCGGATGTGCTGCTTCAAGGTTTGCGGCTGCCACGAATAAAATGCCACCGATGCCGACTCTTTTACTTTGCGCCGGAGTGCAGCGGCCATGTCGCCACGAAAACGCGGCACATAGCAGATGGCGGATTCTTCATCGCCTGCCCACAGAAACGGTGCGTCCTTGTATTCCGTGAAATTGTCGAAGTGGGCAAGTTGCAGCGCCGTCCAGACTTGCGCGTGTTCGATTTCCAGCAACCGGCCTGATTGGATTCGGTGCGTGCGCAGGTAAGCGAAGTCGCCACCGAGTCCCGGGACTGGCTCGCCGCCTTCCGGCGTGTAACCTTCGATCACGCGCCGCACGCGCGTCGCGCAAACATCCCGGCAAAGATTTTTCCCCGGCGTGTCCTCTGTGGCTTCCGTGCTGGAGACAAGAATGACACGCCGTTGGCCACCGTCCTCTGAATTGAGCTTGTGAACAGCGTTTGCCGTTGTCCCGCTCCCAGCGAAGAAATCTAGCACCAGGGCATTTGGGTCTGCCACCATGGATACTAGATACTGGATCAAACCTAATGGTTTCGGATAGGAGAATTGAATACCGAGAGTCGCCAAATCAGCACTCTGAGATTGTGTTGAGCCGAAGCCCCGAATCACAGAAATCACATGGCTTTGGGCTTCCGAGCGAGTCTTCACAACCTCTATCGCTCCCGTCGCTGATAACTCGAATCGAGTCATTTGACCCTTTGAGTCCAGTATAGGTTTGCAACCGCGTTTAATGAAATCCTCGCAAATCTCCTTGCTACTCCAACCACTCATCACTTCGGTGGCTTTTTCGAGTTGGCCCTCATTTATCACGAGATCGTCTTCAAACGTCGGCCATTTATCCTGACGAGCGGGAATAACAGCGTTCTGCACGGACGACGGAAATCCGACAGGCAATCGTATTGCACTTACCGGGTTTTTAGGGCCGTTCTTGACTATGGTGTTCTTGATCTCTGTCCTGAAAAGCTTACTACTTTTAGGTATCATTGGATCAATAACCGGCGGAGGCGGGAATTGTTCAATCTTTCGAGCGTAAGCCAAAACATACTCATGGCAGATTTTGACTTTGGCTTGATTATCGAAGTTGCCGTCTGTTTGCCACGCGAAGCAGGCAAGTTTATTTGAATCGCCGAATATGCGATTCATCAATAGTCCAAGAGCAAACAATTCATTGTCGTCTATTGAAACGAAAATTACCCCGTCAGGTGTAAGAAGATCGCGCGCGAGCATGAGGCGCTGGCATATAAACTCGCACCACTTCGAGTGACGCCACGAGTCAACTTTGTCTACGAAGCGGTCATTGTATAGGAAGTCCTCTTTGCCGGTATTGTAAGGAGGGTCAATGTAAATGCATTTCACCTGACCAGTGAAGGCCATCCGCAAATAACGCAACGCATCGTAATTGTCGCCCTCGATGATGAGATTCCGCCACGGCGCAGCGCCGACGCATTGCTCGCGCACGAGGTCAAGTGCCACAAAATCATTGTTCAACGCCTTGTCGCGTTCAATCTCGTTGGCTTCCCAAACCAGACCGAAGCGAGTGGTATCGCGTTGATCGCGCGCTTCAAGGAGGCGGAGCATTTCTTCCCGGTTAAGATGATCGTATCGTGAACCCACAGTTTGCGCTGCGTGCTTGTGGGAACGNNCCATTTGGGCGCGCTCGGTCGGTTTCTGTGCGGGCTTCGGAAAATTCGCAGTTTTCGATGCAGCCCGTAGCCGTAGCTACGCAAATTGTTTAGTTAAATAATAATCGTCGTTTTGGTATTTCTAACGCGGCGAGTGTGCGCCGGAAAATTATCGGCGTCAATCCGTGTTCATCGGCGGTTCACCCAATCCGGCATGCCAGCCAATTATCCCGACGCCAAAAAATTGTTGACGGAAGACTGCATCAGGCCTTCAATGGCATAACAGCCATGTCCACGGAACATTTCCATCCTCTCCGGAACGGTCAGCGTGAACCGGTCTGTCTCGTCCTCGGCGCCATCATCCGCGAAGAACGCCTGCGACGCGGCTGGAACCAAAACAAACTGGCAGACATCTCCGGCGTGCGGCGGCAGAGCATCAGAGCCATCGAAAATGGTTGCACCCGCCCCCGCGTGGAGACCAATCAACGCCTTGCCCGCGCCTTCGGAATTCCCGGCAGCGAATTGGAGGCGCGGGCGGAGCGCCGCGTGGCCCGCTGGCCGGCCATGTGTGAAATGTGCAGTTATTTCTGCCTACAAGATGGGCGGTTGCCGTGGTTAAATGCCATGCGTGAGTGCACCCGACCAAAACATTGAGCGCCGCAAGACGAAATCGAACAATGCGGGCTTCTTATTGGTAATAACGGGCTTTTCCACGGCAAACACGACT
>PKZR01000091.1 GCA_003133815.1 Limisphaerales bacterium
CGATTTATCCGAGCTTCCAGCCTGTTGAGCGTTTCCAAAACCACGTCAAAGGATGGCGGCGGATCAAGGAACATATCCCGCATTTCCTGATAATCTCGCGCCAACTCGGCCATGCGTGGTGCTGGCGGTGCGAGTCGGAATGTTCCCGGCTGCGCCAAATCGTAACGCGCCCAGTTTCGGGCAAAGAATCGTGATTTCCAAACCACCACTCGCGCACGCAAATCGTCGTCCGCCAGTGCGCGCGCCGTTTCCGGCCGGTTCGCCATCGCCGCCACGTCGGCGTAGTGCCGCGAGTAATGACCCGGCATCGGCGTTTTCAAATCGCGGTGATGCTCCGCGTGCAGGATGGTTGCCTTTTCCCAAAATGCCCGTTCCACCTCCAGCGCCACTACCTCGCAACTCATTTGCGCGAGCGGCGCAGGCAAAATATCCGCCAGCCAAGGACGCACCCGATGCTGGCCCACAGGCCGCTGATCCGTCAACGAACCAAACTCCAGTTTCACCCAGCGGCGGATGTAGCCTGCCCCCGCCGCGAGCACGGACGGGTAATAAAAAAGCAGCACCGGCGAATGCGTGGCTGTGTCCAGTTGATACTCCAGCCAGCTTTGTCCGCCCGGCCTCTGGCCAAGCACAGCGCGAATGCCTTCTTCCAGTTGCGGCTGCAATTGTTGCTCCACCCATTTGCCACAGGCTGCCTCCAGATTAACCATCCACTGATCGCGCTGCCGACGACTCCCGGCCTCATCCACCTCTGATTCGGAAATTCCCAGCGTTGCGGGCGAAACCGACAGATCAATGTCCTCCGAAAAACGACGTATAATCCCGAAAACTTTCGACAACGCCGTGCCGCCTTTGAACACCAACGCTTCACGCCACTCTGGGTGTTCAAACAACCGACCCAGCATCCAGCAAACCCAGAAATCTTTCTCGACGATCACCGTTTGGATTTGCAGGCGTTCCGCCGCTTCCGCGAACACAACGCGGCGCTCCGTCACCGGCATGGATGCAATGCGGTTCATGCCGGCTTTTTCTCACCGGCGATGAACCGCAAATGGGCGTGCATCCAAGCCGGCGCATAGCGCAGGTCTTGCAGCAACCGGCGGCGGTCTGCCGGTTTCAATAATTTTCGCAAATGCGCCAACCGCTCCGGCGTCACATGCTGACGACCGACCGCACGCAGCCCCGCCATGACCAGTCCACTCGACTGGCCCGCCGCCATCTTGCGCCGCGAACGCTCACGAAACTCAATGGTGCGCTGCCCCACTTTCACCGAGCGCCGCCGCCGGTCTGCGTCATAGACAATGCGCCCCGGCACCTGCTCCGAGAGATTCAGGAGATTGGCCGCCGCCGCCTCCGTGGTTTGGAGGCGAATTCCGTCACGCCGCGCAATCGCCGCTGCGATGGCATCAGAGGATGCCGAAAGTTCGCCCAACAATGGATGCTTGCGGGGAACGTCATAAAGCCCGCGAGCCAGCCGCCGCAGTTTCCTCGCCTGCAACAATCGCTGAATCGCCATGCCGATGGCGTGCGTCGAGCCGAGATCAAGGAAATCCGACCTGGTGAACACCCGGTTCGTTCCGGCCCGCTTCAGCCTTTTAAGAATTTTGTCATTCAGTCTCACGGCGGGGATAAGGTGGGTCAATTCCGTTATAAAAGCAACGCCATATTTATAACATATTTCACCCAGAAGAAGTCACAATGTCGGCAAAAGCGTGGTGTTTGAGAGTCGTGAAGAACGTGTTCAGTGTGCTGGGATACCCAGCGGCAATAGATTTCAGCGACCTGATCAACTGGTCTGCATCGTGATGGCGCGCGTGTCGTTCTTCGGGCCACGCTTCAACATCGCACCGACGCAGCTCGCGCCGGTGGTCTGCAACGAAATCCTGGATTTTGAGGAAGAACAGGCGGGGGCGAAGAATTAACGCTCCACATCAGTGGTTGCACTTCAGTGGCGTTTAATTAAACTCGCGATGCGCAATGAGCATTTCACCTCTGAACAAATGGGTTCCGGGTGCTCTTTCAAAGGGGCAACTCACACTGCTTTGCAAGCCGGGATGGATTGAAGATATTTCCCTTGAAAACGATCCGGTTGACTACTCGGCACTCGATCTCACTTTGTCAGGTGAGGGGTATCAAATGTTAGAGGGATGCGTTAAACCTTTTGGTGAGACTTACGATCAAATTCTAAAAAATAAAAAATTTGCGAAACCGTTGGGTAAACGCTCTGAATATTTGTTGGAGCCTAAACAAACGTATGTGTTCCGCCTTAATGAGCGCCTCGGATCAAAACTTCTTACTTCAAAGGCGATTTACGGACAAGCAACCGCAAGGAGTTCTGTTGGACGAGTTGACGTGCTCGCGCGCCTTATTGTTGATGGCATGAATACTTATGAGGGCTTCGCACCTGATGATCTTCAACATCCGACTGGCCAAATGTATCTTGAGATTACTTCAATTACATTCCGCGTGCTAGTCAAAGTGGGGATTGCCTTGTCACAACTGCGCCTTTTCTACGGCAAGCCAAGTGACTGTGAAATCAATGCACAAGAACTCTTTGGAACGGTTTTACAAGGAAGCAATTTCAAAGATGGATCTCTTTCCGTAGATTTGAAGAATGATCCTTCAATTGGAGGTTGTGCGTTCCGGGCAGCCGCCAAACAACCGGATAAAATTCCCTTATGGAAGGGCGCGACAACAAACACTAAAAAACTATGGACCTTGATGGCATCAGATGAAGTTCCTGCCGAAGGTGGCCTGAAAAATTC
>PKZR01000074.1 GCA_003133815.1 Limisphaerales bacterium
TGGACCGGCTGGGCGTTCGGCTTCGGCATCGAACGCATCGCCATGCTCCGCTACGGCATCAACGACATCCGCCTCTTCTACGAAAACGACGTGCGGTTCTTGAAACAGTTTTAATCCAGCGAATCAATTTCAATGCCTGATAAAATTTACATTGAAACCACGATTCCGAGTTTCTACTTCAACACCCGGAAAGATAACGCCAATCTTGCCCGCCAACGCTGGACGCAAAAATGGTGGGACAAGCTCGCCCCCAAGCAAACGCTCGTGACCAGCTACGCCGTGATTCAAGAACTGGAAGATTCCGGCTATCCAGCGGACAAACGCGCCAAATGTCTGGCAATGTTGCGACCTCTACCGCTTCTGGCTGAAACGCCGGAAATCCAGCCGATTGTTCAACACTACATTGCCCACCGGCTCATGCCCAAAGACCCGTCCGGCGACGCTTTGCATCTGGCCATCGCGTCCTATTACGGCTGCGAATTTCTGGTGACATGGAATTGCATTCATCTGGCCAATCCGCTGAAAGCGGGGCATATTCACCGTATAAACGACCGGCTGGGTTTGTCCACGCCGGTCATGACAACGCCAATGAACCTGTTGGGAGAACTATATGAACTCTGACCCTGTGATTGATGAAGTCCGCGCCGTGCGCCGGAAAATTTCCGCGTCCTACGGCCATGATGTCCGCAAAATGATTGCCGACCACATGAAACAGCAGGAACGCTACGCCGACCGGCTCATCCGGCTCGCGCCCGCGCGCAAGCCGACTGCCCGCCGGAAACTAGCCGCAGCAGCTTGAAGCAAACGCGCCATGCTCCGCTACGGCATCAACGACATCCGCCTCTTCTACGAAAACGACGTGCGGTTCTTGAAACAGTTTTGATTTCTGCATGAACAGTCGGCCTGCAAAGCCAACACAAGAAGAAGTTGATTCTTTAGCCGCATTTATTGAAGCCGCTGAGGAATTTCAACATGAGCCTTTTTGTGGGCCAGATGAGCCATTGACTCTTGGACACGATGGGGAAAATTACTTCTACAAATTTGGCGACCGATTTCATTTTCGTTCTGCTCTGGTCAGTTTTAGAAGAATTTGGTTGAACGACGAGGCTTCGAATTTCAAACGAATTTTGAATATCATTTGCAAATTCGAAAACGAGGAATTATGCGTTCAAATGTGGGTTCCGATGATTCGTCAACAGCATCAGCAAGTTGAAAATACGCCGGTGGATCCGCAAAGTGATTTGAAAAACAAAGAGTTGGTCGACTTGTGGCTTAACGCAGTTTTTGCACACAACAACATTGCTCAAAAGCGGCAGAATCCAAAGCGCATGGATCGAATCGACTTTGAACGCTATTCAAAAGAACTAAATCACGCGCATTTTGAGTATTCGTTTCGAATGGCCGTCCGGCATTTTGGTTTGTGTTACAGGAATTTGCTTAATTGTGTCGCTAAACGAATTCTCATTTTGTGGAAAGAAAAACATGGGTTAACTCCGTCATTTCAAATTGGTCTTCCGTTTGGGCGAGGAGTGAAGGAAGTAGCGTCAGATGGCGCGACAATCACACGGAAAGCCTCTACTCAATATTGGAATCCAGAATCACCCAAGCAAAAATTGGAACGATTACTTTTACGACATGAGTTCCAGCAGTTCGGAAACATTTTAAGACAAATTGAGAAGGACAATTTGTTTGACGTGGTCAATCAGGCCGAGTCCTACGAAGGCATCCTTAAAAAGTGTGGGTTTCAAATTGAATTAGTTGCAAAAATTGATAGGCAATCGGCATGGGACGCTATGGCTAGAGAACAAGTTTTGGCGATAATTCCTTGCCACACATCGACGCCTCCTGATTTCGATTCGATTGTTTATGTTGGAAAACGAATGACCACCCAACAAGGTGCAATTGATTTCTTTGATAAGAAACTTCGCCGCTTGAAAGAACTTTTGACACAATAATTGCGTTCAAATGAAAGTCACCCTTAACTGGCTCAAACAATACGTTGATTTCAACTGGTCGCCCGAGGAATTGACCAAGCGGCTCACCGTTTCCGGCTGGTAGGGCATGCTTTGAGCGCCCAATTTGGGTTGGTGGCAGGTCAGCCCACCCTCAAAACAGGCTGTTTTTGCCAATTTTTCGCGGAAGTCCTTTAAAATCAGCAGGTTCTACTGCATTCCATGACCAAAACACTCGCGGAAATCACCGAATTCCTGCACGCGGACGGCGTTTTCTTGCAGGCGAACGCCAAATTCCTGCAAGAATTCCCCAATTTCTTGCACGCGGACGGGGAATTCCTGCAAGCGAGCGGTGAAAGCTTGCACGCGGACGGCAATTTCTTGCAAGAATTTCCCGAAATCTTGCACGCAAACGACGATTTCCTGCACGCGGACGGCAAATTCCTGTGGGAATTTCCCGATTTCCTGCACGCGAACGACGAATTCCGGCAGGCGAAGCACGGGCCGATTGAGATTTTTTTGCGAATTGAGTCGCCGGGGATAAAACGCTATTTTTACCGGCGAGAATGAAAGTCACCCTTAACTGGCTCAAACAATACGTTGATTTCAACTGGTCGCCCGAGGAATTGACCGAGCGGCTCACCATGCTCGGCCTCGAAGTCGAGGGCGTGCAGAAAATCTCCGGCGCGTTCGAGGGCATCGTCGTCGCCCAAATCCTCACGCGCGACCCCGTGCCCGGCTCGGACAAGCTCTCCGTCTGCAAGGTCAACGATGGCAGGCTCGAAAGAGCAATCATTTGCGGCGCGCAAAACCACAAGCCCGGCGACAAGGTTCCGCTCATCCTGCCGAACTTCGCGCTGCCGCTGAAGGCCGGCGACAAGGAGCCGTTCGTCATCAAGGAACGGAAAGTTTTCGGCATCACGAGCCAGGGCATGATGTGCTCGCCGCAGGAACTCGGCCTGCCGGATCAGGTGGACGGCCTGCTCATCCTTCCTGCCGATGCGCCCGTCGGAAAGCCGTTCGGCGAATATCTCGGCCGCAGTGGCAGCGACGTAATTTACGATTTGGAAGTCACGCCCAACCGTCCCGACCTGAACAGCGTCATCGGCATCGCGCGCGAAATCGCGGCGCTGACGGGCAATCCACTGCGCGTGCCGAGCTGTAACGGCGCTGTGTCAGCGCCGGCGGCGGCCACAGACCGCCGCTACAATGCCAGCGACGTCGTCACGGTTCGCATTGAAGATTCAGAAATTTGCCCGCGTTATACCGCCCGCGTCATCAAAGGCGTTAAGATCGGGCCAAGCCCAGCGTGGCTGCGCGATACGTTGGAAAAAGTCGGCATCCGCAGCATCAGCAACGTCGTCGATGTGACGAATTACGTCATGCTGGAAATCGGCCAACCGCTGCACGCTTTTGATTATCATCTCATCGCCAAGGGCGTGGACGGCAAGCCGACCATAGTCGTGCGCCGCGCCGCTGCCGGTGAAAAATTCAAGACGCTCGACAATCAGGAGCGCACGCTGACGAATGAAATGCTCCTCATCGCCGATGAAACCAAAGGCATCGCCCTCGCCGGCGTCATGGGCGGCGCGAACACCGAGATCAACAGCTCCACCGTTGATGTGCTGATCGAGAGCGCTTATTTCGCACCGGTGAATATTCGTCGCACGAGCAAGCTGCTTGGCTTGCGCAGCGAATCGAGCTATCGCTTCGAGCGCGGCGCAGACGTGGGCATCTGCGACTGGGCGAGCCAGCGCGCGGCGCAATTGATTTTAGAAACCGCCGGCGGCCAGTTGGCCGATGGTGTCGTGGATGTTCAGCCCACGACGAAAGCGGAAAGGCAAATCACGCTGCACATCGCCAAGTCAAAAGATTTGCTCGGCATCGGCATTTCGCACGCGGATCAAGTTTCGTATTTGAATAAGCTGGGCTTGAAAACTGTGGCGCAGCAGCCCGGCGAATGCACCTTCGCTATCCCCTCGTGGCGCGTGGATTTGAAGCGCGAGGTGGATTTGATCGAAGAAGTCGGCCGGCTTTACGGCATCGAAAAAATTTCCGCCACACCGCCTCGCGGCGCAATTGGTGCGAATGCATTCGATTCTGTCTATGACCAGATTGGCGAGGCACGCCGGATTCTTGCCGGACTTGGCTTGAACGAGGCGCAGGGGCAGACGCTCATTTCGAATGCTGAGTTCGGAGTGAGGAATTCGGAATCTGTCATGCTGGCCAATCCGCTGAGTTCGGACATGGACGTGTTGCGGCCGAGTTTGCTGCCGGGCTTAATCCATTCGCTGCGGCACAATGTCAGCCGCAAAAATTACGACGTGGCGTTGTTCGAGGTCGGCCGCGTGTTTACCAACGTGAACGGGCAGACGAAAGAAACTCGCAGCATGGCCATCGCCATCACCGGCCAGCGTGCGGTGCCCTTCTGGAGCGGAGACGAACGTGACGCGAAGTTTGGCTCCTTCGATTTGAAGGGGATGGTCGAGGAATTTCTGGAGCAATTCGGCGTTCGCGGCGTGACGTTCATGCGGCGTGCCGAAACTGCGGTAATGTATCTGGAATCGGCAGCTATTACGCTCGGCGGCAAACTGCCGTTGGGAGAAATGGGCCAGCTTTCACCGGCACTCGCCAAGAAATACGATTTGCGCGACGCCGTTTTTCTTGCCGAATTGAACCTCGATCAATTGCTCGCTCGCCGGAATCAGGCCAAATCGTTCAAGCCCCTTCCGCAATTCCCATCCGTCCGTCGCGATGTGGCGTTGTTGGTGCCAGAGGCAACGACACACGAGGCGGTTTTGCAAACGGTCAAAAAGGCAAAGGCTGTAAATCTCGAAAACGTGGAGTTGTTTGACTTATTCCGTGGCAAGCATGTTCCAGAAGGACAGAAGAGTCTGGCCTATGCTTTCATCTATCGTTCGACAGAGAAGACATTGACCGATGCCGAGGTGAACGCCGCGCACCAGAAAATCGTGGAGGCGTTCAAGAAGAGCCTTGGCGCGACGGTGCGGGAATAGATTATTAAAGCAGGATTGCCACGCAACTTTAAGAATTGCCCGGACCATGGTCAAAATTTGTTTGACCGTTTCCGCAGGCGAATTAAGTTTCATACATGGATCATTCACCTGGTTTTCTCAAACTCGTGGCCGAGGCCAAAATACATGTCAACGAAATCAGCGTCGCCGAGGCGCGCGGGAAACTTGCAGCCCGTCCCCAAACGGTGCTGTTGGACGTGCGCGAGGATTCCGAATGGGCTGCTGGACACGCGGCGGAGGCGGTGCATCTGGGCAGGGGAATTCTTGAGCGTGATCTAGAAAAGCTTTATCCCGACGCGAACACGGAAATCATCATGTATTGCGGCGGAGGATTCCGTTCTGCCATGGCCTGCGATTCCGCGCAAAAGATGGGTTACCGCAACGTCCATTCACTCATCGGCGGTTACAAGGGAATGGTCTCGGCAGGCTGGCCGGTCAAAAAAGGCGGCTGAACCAGCTTCGGTGCAGAGCGGGCGAATTGCGTATTTGCACGCCGGAAACATTTTCCAAAAGCACGGCTTTGGCGCCGGCCACCACCTGCGGTTTGACGTTGTCCAGCTCCAGCCCATGCACGTCAATAAATTCCATCCCCGGACGGTTATCGGGTTCCATAAAGCTGGTCGTGATATTGGCAAGTTCCAAATCATTTACATGCCGGGCAAAAAGTCCGTAGGCGGGCATCACGCCGCGCGGTTCAGGATAAGCGTTGTCTAATTCGGGTGGCATACGCGCCGCGTCATTGGTAGTTCCGCCGCCGTTGAACACGAGCCGGATGTTTTCGAGGCGGACGCCCTCAATCGGCTGTTCTGGCATCCCGGTGATCTGGATGCCGCTGGCGCGGTCAACGCCGGTGGCTACGACATCAGAAATCAAAATGTTTTTGATGATGCTGCTGATGCTATTGGTCGTGAGACCGGGCGTGCGGTTCCGTTTGCCGGTGGTGATATAAATCGGATAGCCCGCCACGTCCATCATGGAAATGTTGTTGATGGTGATGTTTTCCAAAGTGGCACCGTCCACTTCCTCGATGGCCAGCCCCTTGCATCCGCGAAACGTGCAGTTGGCGATGGTGCAATTGCGGAAGCCGCCGCTGGATTCGGTGCCGAACTTGATGCGACCGTTCCTGCCCCGGCCCTGCTGCATGGTGCCGTCGAGCAGAGTGCCTTCAACGAAGCCGGAGACCTGGCAGTTCACGATGGTGAGGTTTTCCTCGATGAATGGTCGGCCAAGGGCATAGGTGCTTTTGGGACAAATACCGTCGTCATTCGGCGAATTGACGCGGCAGTTAGAAATGGTCGTGTTGCGGCAGCAGTCAATGTCCATGCCGTCGCGGTCAGTGTCTATGGTCACATTGTCAATGGTCATGTCATCGCAGCCGGTGACAAGGATGCCAAAATGTCCGCCGTGAAAAATCGTGACGTCGCGGATCAAAACATTTTTGCACAGCTTGAGCGCGATGGCCTTGTTGCCGAGGCGGTCGGGCCCAGAATTGGTTCCACCCCCGCCCCCACGACCGGAGAATGAGTTTGTTCCTCGGAAACGGCCGAATGGAGAATTGGTGTTTCTATTGCCCCTCGGAGAACTGCCCCGGCCGGAAGCTGTCAAGCCACTCGTCTGATCCTCGCGTCCGTCACCGCGCGAAAGTCCGCCGCCGTTGATCATGCCGCTACCGCTGATGAAGACATTCGTAAGATTTTCGCCCCAAATCAGGCTGTTGTGAAAATAAGTATGCCCGCCGTCCTGATAAGCCGGCCCCGCAAACGGCTCCGCAAGGTCGTAGGCGTTCAGGTCTTGAGCCGCGCCAAGGATTGTTGCACCGGCATCAATGAGCAGATGGATGTTGCTCTGTAGATGAATCGAGCCGCTCAAATACGTTCCCGCCGGAAAATAAACCGTGCCACCGCCGGATTCTGCACACGCGGCAATGGCCTGGTTGATGGCGGGGCTGTCGAGGTTTGTCCCGGTGCCGGTTGCGCCAAAAGTGCGAACGTTGAAATAATTATCGCCGGCGGTTTCGGCCATGACGCAGACGGACTGAATGGCGATGTAGAGACAGACGGCTGAAATTAGTTTTGAAATCATGTTGAAGTGACGTGACTACTTGGTTTGAAACACGTAAGAATTGCGGATCACGCGGTCGGACACCTTGTCATATTTCATCGCTGAGACTCCCTTGGCGACCTGCGTTTTGACGTCGTCCATCTCCAATCCTTTCACATCAAGAAATTGCATTGCCGGACGGGCATCGTTTGTCATGAAGCTTGTGGAGATGTTTGCCAGTTCCAGATTTTTAACGTGCCGCGCAAAAAGCCCGTAGGAAGGCATGATGCCGATGCGGCCGGGCTCGGGATAATTCGTGCCGAGTTCCTTGGGAAGATACGCGACGCCCATGTTCGTGCCGCCGCCGTTGAACACGAGCCGGATGTTTTCCAAGCGGATATTTTCGATGGGCTGTTCGGGCAATCCCATGATTTCAATCCCGCTCGAAACTGGGACGCCGGTGGCGATGACGTTTGAAATCAAAATATTTTTAATCCGGCTGGGTGCGGTGACATTCGGACCGCGATTGCGGTTGCCGGTGGTGATGTAGACGGGATAGGAGTTCAAATCCATCATGGTAAGATTGTTGATGGTTATGTTTTCCAGAATGCCGCCGTCCACTTCTTCGAGCGCAAGACCGCGACAGTCGCGGAACGTGCAGTTGGCNNGGACAAAGACCGTCGTCGTTGGGCGAATTAATGCGGCAGTTGGAAACGGTTGTATTGCGGCAGCAGTCAATGTCTATGCCATCACGGTCGGTGTCCATTGTGACATTATCCACCGTCAAGTTATCGCAGCCGGTCACAAGAATCGCAAAATGGCCGCCATGCGCGATGGTGATGTCGCGGATGAGGACATTGCGGCAAAGCTTGAGTGCGATGGCCTTGTTGCCGAGGCGGATGGCGCCATCCTTGATTTCCGCACCATAGTTCTTGGCAGGCTCCTTGCCCGACACCGGAAATCCGCACATTTCATCCAGCAATTTGTCGCCGCGCTGGAGGTCGCCGCCGTTGATCCTGCCGTTGCCTGTGATGAAAACATTCGTGAGATTTTCGCCCCAGATCAGACTGTTGTGAAAATAGCAATGGCCTCCGTCCTGATACGGATTGTTCGTCCACGGCTCGGTGAAATCGTAGGCGTTCATGGTTTGAGGTGCGCCGAGTATGGTCGCGCCCGCGTCAATGAGGAGATGAATGTTGCTCTTGAGATGGATTGAGCCGCTCAAAT
This sequence comes from Limisphaerales bacterium, assembly GCA_003133815.1. GTDB lineage: Bacteria > Verrucomicrobiota > Verrucomicrobiia > Limisphaerales > UBA11358 > UBA11358. The sequence goes on from PKZR01000074.1 coordinate 8,255, forward strand.
ACGTTCCCGCCGGTAACAGCACCGTGCCGCCGCCGGAATCGGCGCAGGCATCAATCGCCTTGTTGATGGCCGGGCTGTCCANNCTGGCGCAAAGGAGGTAAATCAACAGCGATCCAGTAAATAAATTAATTTTCATGAGGTTGAGGTTTCTGGTTGCGAATTAACATGACGCAAACCGGTGCCGGATGGCTACAAATAAAATTAGAAAATGAAGGACTTTGCCTTCAGAAACGCCAAAGTCAGGCGGTTTATCTCGACAACGGATCAAATCTGCCGCAGGATTTTTCCCGTCAGGGCCCATGGAATGTGGACTTACGAACCCCGCCAGAGCCGGAAGGCAGCAACGGTAGTTTGCTCCGTATTTGCCGTGGTCACCCTGACACTTTTCAATTTTTAATTGTGATTTTTTGGTTTTAAGTTGAGAGTAATCACATTTGGAAGTTAGGAATTAAGAACTAAAATTCTGTGTCATACCAGGTCATCGCCCGCAAATACCGCCCGCAGCGTTTCGCAGACGTCGTTGGCCAGGAGCACGTCACACAGACGCTTTCCAATGCCATAGCCCAGAAGCGCATCGCGCATGCCTATCTCTTTTGCGGTCCGCGCGGGACCGGCAAGACCACCATCGCGCGCATTTTTGCCAAATGCCTGAACTGCACGGGCGGTCCCATGGTGGATTTTGACGACAACGATTCGCGCGTAAAGGAAATCACCGATGGCCGCGCGCTCGACGTTCTGGAAATTGATGGCGCAAGCAACAACGGCGTCGAGCAGGTTCGCGAACTGCGCGAGACCTGCAAATACGCGCCCGCCAACGCGCAGTTCAAAATCTACATCATTGACGAAGTCCACATGCTCTCGACGGCGGCGTTCAACGCGCTGCTCAAGACGCTCGAAGAGCCGCCCGCGCACGTGAAGTTCATGTTCGCGACGACCGACCCGGAGAAAGTTCTGCCGACCATTCTCTCGCGATGCCAGCGGTTTGACCTGAGACGGATTCCCGCCGCGCTCATTACAAAGCATCTGGCGGAAATTTCCAAAAAGGAAAAAGTCAAAATTGACGAGTCCGCGCTTCACGCCATCGCACGCGGCGCGGACGGCGGTATGCGCGACGCCGAATCCACGCTCGACCAGCTTATCAGTTTTTGCGGCGACAAAATAGAGGAAGCCGACGTGCTCTCTATGTTCGGCCTCGCCGCCGAAAGCCAGATTTTGAAACTGAGCAAGGCGGTTCTCGCCGGAGAAATCCAGACCGCGCTCACGGAATTGACCAAACTGGCCCAAGGCGGGAAAGATTTGGGCCGTCTCCTTTCCGATTTGTTGAACCATTTCCGCAACCTCCTGATTTTCCAGATCTCGCGCGGAGACCTGAACCTGCTCGAAGTTTCCGAAGTTGAAATTGCCGCGCTTAAAGAACAGTCCTCCCTTGCGAACGCCGAGTCATTCACGCGGATTCTCGAGGTTTTTGCCGACGCCGAATTGAATCTGCGCGACGCAGCGTCTAAAAAAATCTTTCTTGAAGTTGCGCTTCTCAGGGCCATTGAGGCGCGCAGTGCCGTTTCACTTGATTCCGTGCTGAAACAATTGAACCAATTGCGGGGCGGTCAAGTCGGCACAGGCTCGCAGCCAGCGCCTGCTCCTGCAGCCACAAATGTCACTTCGCGGACTGCTCCGCCTGTCGAAAGTTCACCGGCCAAGAATCCGCCGGTTCCAGTCGGCGGCTACAATTTTGCCGAATCTTCACCTGCTTCCGCAGACTTGTCAGTTATTTGGACGCAACTTGTCGAGGCTGTTGGGCGAGTCAGCCCGTTCACCAGGAGCTATCTTGTGGATGCCAGTCCGGTTTCGTTTGAGAAGAACATCCTGATCATCGGCTTCGACCCCGAATTTGCGGATCATCTCGGTCTCGTGGACAATCCTCGCAATCACACGCTGCTGCAAACCAAGCTCGCCGAACTTGGCCACCCGAACTGCCAAATCAAATTCATCAAGACCGAAGTGCCCGTGGGGCAAGCGGCCAGACCGGTGGTCACGCCAATTGTTCCGGCAGCCGCGCCACAATCTGATGCAGTGGTCGCAGCAAAACCGGTTTCAACCGCGCCGGCCAAGGAGAAAACCGCGCCAGTCGCATTCAACAAAGATACTTTCAAGAACGACCCGCTGATTCAAAAAGCGTTGGAAATTTTCAAAGGCACCATCATTGAAGTGCGCGCATAACCAACTCATATCATTTAAATACCAACCCCTAATTTTATGTCACTTGGAAAATTAATGAAACAGGCTGCACGAATGCAGCAGCAAATGGAAACCGTTCAGGCGCAGCTCGCGGCACGCACAGTCGAAGCCACCAGTGGCGGCGGCGCGGTCAAGGTTGTCGCCAAATGCGACGGCTCGATTGCCTCTATCAAGATTGATCCCCAGGCGCTGAATCCATCCGACGCGCAATTGCTTGAGGACATGATCATCACCGCCGCGAACCAGGCGCTCGGTCAGGCTAAAGACATTTCGAACACGGAAATGGGAAAAATCACGGCTGGCTTGAGTCTGCCGGGGATGATGTGATTTTAATCATCCTCATCCTCACCGTCGTCCTAATAAATCGAGGATGAGGGAGGGGACGAGGTTGAGAAAATGCCGCTGCCCGATTCCATCACGCAACTCGTCGCCGTGCTCGCCAAGCTGCCCGGAGTTGGTCCGCGTTCGGCTGAGCGCATTGCGCTGCATCTCGTTCAGGCCGATTCCGGCGCGGTGAAGCAGCTGGCCGAAGTGATGTTGCTTGCGCGCGAGAAAATCCAGTTCTGCACCACCTGCGGCGCGCTCACGGAAAAATCTCCTTGCCCGGTCTGTGACGATGCGCGGCGCGATTCGTCGCTCATTTGCATCGTCGAACGCGCGGTGGACATCTTGAGCGTCGAAAAATCCAACACCTTTCGCGGCAAGTTTCATGTGCTTGGTGGAAAAATCTCCCCGCTCGATGGCGTGGAGCCGGAGGATTTGAGCATCGGCGGATTGGAAAAGCGTCTGGCGCACGAACCCATCAAGGAAATTATCATCGCGCTCGGCACGGACGTGGAAGGGGATGCCACGAGCAATTATCTCGCAAAACGTCTCTCGCGCGTCGGGCTGAAAATCTCGCGCATCGGCTTCGGTCTGCCCGCCGGCAGCGGATTGGAATTCGCCGATGAACTCACGTTGAGCCGCGCGCTCGAAGGCCGCAGGGAAATGTCATGAAACCAGCCATCATCTTCGATCTTGGAAAAGTCCTCGTGGATTTCGATTATTCGGTCGCCGCGCGCAAGGTCGCGCTGCGCAGCACCAAACAGCATCCCGACCTACAGCATTTTCTCAGCAGTTCATCCATCCTCGTGCGATATGAAAGCGGCCTGCTCACGCGGCAACAATTTTTCGACGAGATGCGGCAGGCCACCGGCTTTACCGGCAGTCTTGAGGAGTTTTCCGCTGATTTCGCGGACATTTTTGTGCCCATGGAACAAATGGTTGATCTGCACGGGGAACTGCGGCGGCGCGGATTCCAGACTTATATCTTTTCCAACACCAACGACCTTGCCATCGAGCACGTTCGCCACAATTTCCCGTTCTTCAAACATTTCGACGGCTACATCTTTTCCTACGAAGTGGGTGCTATGAAGCCGCAGCCGGAAATCTATGCGGCGATGGAGCAGATGTGCGGCAGGCGTGAAGCGGAGCTGGTCTATATTGACGACCGGCTGGAAAACATCGAAGCCGGCAGGGCGCGCGGCTGGCAGACGATCTTGCAGGAGACGCCGGGGAAAACGCGCGCGGCTTTGGAAAAGTTTTTGTCGTAGCGTCGTCCCGGCAAAGCGCCGGATTTCGTGCGGTGGAATAATGCGGGGTCTGCCGACGCGCCGCTACGAATCATTGACGCGGCTTGGCCTTCTTCAATCCCACTTCCTGCGCGATTTCGTCGAACTCCTCATGGCTGACGTTTTCGAGCTGCTTGCCGCGCGCCTTGAGTTTCTCGTTGATCTTGACGGCTTTCTCGGTCATCTGCTCGTGCGTTTCCTCCGTTCCGCCGACAAGGGCGAAATTCGGGCCGGTCGTCAGCCGCTTGTGGCCGTCGGAATCAAGGCCGACCCCGAGCAGCACGGTTCTTTTCTTTTTGGGCGCATTCGACATCAATCAATCGTAAAGCCGGCATCCAACCCGGTCAAGGTTTGCACAACAAACTTGCCTTTTTCCGCAATCCGGATTAACCAGTCGAACCGCTGGCAAAGCAAACCATGAAAAAAAACACTCTTATCACCCTGATCATCGTCCTGCTTGCACTCGCTGCGACCGTTTGTTCCGCCGATGAAACCAAAGCCCAACGCGACGCCCGCATGGCGTGGTGGCGCGAGGCGAAGTTCGGCATGTTCATCCACTGGGGCGTTTATTCCGTGCCTGCCGGTTTTTATCAGGGCAAGCCGGTCCCTGGCATTGGAGAGTGGATCATGAACCATGGAAAAATTCCGATGGCTGAGTATCAAACTTATGCGAAGGAATTTAATCCGGTGAAATTCGACGCCGGGCAATGGGTGAAACTGGCAAAGGAAGCCGGACAAAAATATATTGTCATCACCACCAAACATCATGATGGCTTCGCGATGTTTGACACCCAGGCGAGCCAGTGGGGCATCACTCATGCGTCACCATTTGGCCGCGACCCGCTCAAGGAACTCGCCGCCGCGTGCAGAAAAGAAGGCATCAAGCTCGGCTTTTATTATTCACAGGCGCAGGACTGGAACAACGGCGGCTCCGCCGTGGGCGGCAAGTGGGACACGAACCAACAGCACGACATGGACGACTACGTTGACCACGTCGCCGTGCCGCAGGTGAAGGAACTTCTATCCAACTACGGCGAATTTCCCGTCGTGCTGTGGTGGGACACGCCGGCAGGCATGAACAAGAACCGCGCCGACAAGCTTTACAAAGCGGTGGAAGCATTGCGTCCGAACATCATCATGAACAACCGGCTCGGCGGCGGCTACCAGGGTGACACCCAGACACCCGAGCAATTCATCCCGCCGCAAGGCTATCCCGGCCGCGATTGGGAAACGTGCATGACAATGAACGACACCTGGGGCTACAAAAGCGACGATCAAAACTTCAAATCCACCGCGACGCTCATCCGAAACCTGTGCGACATCGCCAGCAAAGGCGGAAATTATCTGCTTAACGTCGGCCCGACGAGCGAGGGCCTGATTCCGCAGCCGGAAGTGGATCGCCTCAAGGAAGTCGGCGCGTGGATGAAAGTGAACGGCGAGGCGATTTACGGCACCAGCCCGACGATTTTTGGCGCGGAAGCCGGTTCATTTAGCCCGACCCAGAAAGACAGCAAAGGCAAACCCAAGTTCATTCCCTCATGGAACTGGCGTTGCACGACCAAACCGGGAAATCGCTTTCTCCATCTCTTCAAACAGCCGGGCGAGATTTACATCCAAATCTTCAACTGGCCTGCGGGACAAATCGTACTCCCCGGCGTCAAAGGCAAAATCACCAAGGCCTATCTTCTCGCCGACGAGCAGCATTCCGACCTGAAGTTCCAGCAGACGGCGCAAGGCGTGACCGTCCAACTGCCCGACAAAGCACCCGATGCAATTGCCTCGGTGCTGTGCTTGAAAGTCAAAGGTGAACTTGCAGCAGTCGTGCCGGACGAGAAGCCGTAACTAGGGCGAAATTCAGGCCGGTCGTTAGGCGCATGTGACCGTCGGAATCAAGCGCCGACGCTTGGCAGCACGGCTCTTTTCATTTTGGACACGTTCTACATCAATCCAGCCTAAAGCTCACGTTCAAGCCGGTCATGCCGATGGCGTGAATTACGGATGCCTTTCTTCTCGACAAAGAAACCACTGACGGCAATCTCCATTGATCTAAAAGCAGCTGGAAAAGTAATTATGAAAAAGCTGATAACTTTCATCCGTGAATGGCATTCACTTCGTAAATGTCTGCCTCTTTCCNNAGACACCAACAACGGCACTCCCAATTATCAGGCATTTGATGCGAAGGAACTGGCGGCGATCTCCGCCCTCTATCCGGCCAATGCCCTGACCACAAACGGCGGTCGTTATAGTATCCGGGGTGATTTCACAGACAGCATGCCCGGCGATGTCGGCGGCGCGGGCGTCTATACCAATCTGGTCACTTCTCTTGGCGAAGCCGGGTTCTATGTGGAGCGGTTCCGTGGCAACGACGATCTGGCCGGCATGGCCGAACGGCAATTCAAGGCGGCGGGACAGTTGACCGATTTGATCATCGGCTGGAGCCAGACGGAATTGGGGCAGGAACCCGGCTACGACAAGTTGCATCAATTCTTGGACGTGGATTTGCGGCGCGACCTCAAGAACGCCAGTTGGTATTTCTGGGAAGGGAACATGATCGGCAATTACAAAACCAATGCGAGCGCGGAGTTCGCCGTCCGGTTCGGTCAATACCTCCTTGAACGCGGCTATTTCACCCTCGCAGAAACGCCGGAGATTTTTGGAGATTTGTCGGCAGACAACCCGCAGGCGCTGCTGCCCCGGATTCAACGGCTGGTGGCGCGCAAAATGGGCGTGCCGGACACTGACCCCGTTCCGGCCTCGCTCGCCTTCCTTGGCGATGAAACGAACATGGAAAAATCATTCACCAATTATCTGGCCGGCACCGATGCCTACCACGCCAAGTTGAAACAATGGGACGAGGACAAGAAACTCAAGCCGGACGCCAATCAACCGGAGCCTTCGTCCTTGGTGGCTGATCTGGTCGGGAATCTGTTTGATTTCAATCAATTCAGCGGCCAGCCCGATCATCTGACCGTGCGATTGTCATTGTCATCGCCACCCGTGCATAGCAACGGCCGGTGGGACGCGGATCTCAAGCAGGTTGTTTGGGAATCAGACATCGTTGGCGGAACCAATGCGACCCGCCTCCCGTTTTCCTGTTACGCCACCTGGGTGCAGCCCGATGAACAGTTTCAAACCGAACATCTCGGCAAGGTGGCGCTGACCGGGAATGATCTGACGCAATACTCCCTGTGGCGGAGCGGTCAGGATGCGCAGCGCGGCGGTGAATGGGATTCCTTCCTTGCCGGCCTGAAACCCGGTGCCGGACTGATGGCGANNTTCTTAAGAACGCGCTGAAATAGTCCAGGTCATCAGCCGCTTGTGGACTTCGTAATCAAGGCCGATATCGGGCAGCACGGCTTTTTTAAGGCGTTCGACATGAATCCAGGGTAAAGCCAGCGTCCAACCCGATCACCCACCGTCCCAAACAAAATCCGTCCCCGTCCCAAAGGGACAACCCGACAATAGCCCGGTGTTTCAACGCCGGGTATCCGTCGGCATCGGCACGAGTCCCACCGGGACGGCTGAACGGACAGCACACGGTTTTCATATTGCCAATCGTTTCATTTTGAAAACTCCGGCCGTCCCTGCGGGACTCAAAATATTTGCGGATCACACCCGGCATTGAAATGCCGGGCTATTGTCATCGCGTCGCTCCGCGACGGGGAGCGCGATGTCCCGGTTGCCGTTTTCGGCGTCGCGCCGGAAACCCGTCAACAAGCATCGTATGTCATTGAAGGACTGCGATGGTCAGGTCTTCCATAATGTTTCAAACGTCCGACGCCATCAATCTGAACCAGTCCGAGCCATTCCAACATGCGGGAAATGGGCTTCACAAGCTGGGAAAAGCAGCCTTAACGGCCTAAAACCCGCGCATTTGACGGTTTGTGAGTCTATATGGCTGCAAATAAATGCCTTGGATTGCTTCGACAGCCATTTACGGGAGTTGGAAATTGCAGCCGCCATCTGCCCTAAGGGAATCGCGGGGGCCATGGACGGCCACACTCCGCATATTAATAACATGCCAGGCCAGGTCTTTATTCAGGCAACTGCAAATTGCCCGTCAAATTATAATAGACCCTTTGCCTCGCATGTGAGACAAATTCCGGCATGAGCTTTTTTGGATCCCTGTTCGGCCCCAGCAAAGATGAAATCTGGCAGCAGTTCAGCCAGGCCACCGGCGGCGAGTTCTCGGAAAGCACCTTCGGCAGGGGCAGCAGGGTGGACGCCCGCCATGGCGAATGGATGGTCACCCTCGACACCTTTGTGGTTTCCACCGGCAAATCCGTCGTCGTCTTCACACGGATGCGCGCCCCGTATGTCAACCCGGATGGCTTCCGGTTCAACATCTACCGGCGCGGTATCTTCAGCGATCTTGGAAAGATGCTGGGCATGCAGGATGTGGAGATTGGTGATCCGAAGTTCGACGAGGATTTCATCATCAGGGGGAATGACGAGACCAAGCTGCGCCAGCTCTTTGCGGATGCGAGGCTCCGCGAGCTGATTAGCGAACAACCGGACATTCATTTTTCCGTGAAGGACGACGAAAACCGGTTCTGGAGCAGCCGCAATTTTCCGCCGGACGTGGACGAACTGTATTTCCAGGTAATCGGGGTGATCAAGGACGTGGATCGTTTGAAGCGACTGTTCGATCTTTTTGCCGAAACGTTGGATCAGCTTTGCCGGATGGGGTCAGCTTATGAAAAAGATCCTGGCGTGAAGGTCTGATCGCCAAGGCGCTAAGCCGCGAGCTTCTTGCAGGCAGGTTTTGATGCATTCAAGAAGATTCGGCCGATAAATAACTTGAACGTTGTTCCAGCGCATGGGTCAATTAGGCATGACCCGACCGATTGAGCTTTCGTTTTTGAAAACTGCCTTTGCTTTCATCTTGCTGCCCGGTTTGGTTTCGCTTGCGGGGGCGGAAATCCTGCAGGGTCCGATCCTAAATCCGGCCAACGGACACGAGTATTATCTGCTTGCGCCCGAAAGCTGGACGGCAGCGGAAACGGAGGCGGAGAATCTGGGCGGCACGCTGGCCATCGTCAAGAACGCGGAGCAGCAGAAATGGATTTTTGCCAAAATCGGCAACGAAGGTGAGAAGGAACGGAGCCTGTGGCTCGGCCTGCGA
>PKZR01000386.1 GCA_003133815.1 Limisphaerales bacterium
GCACGTCCACCAGATTGCGCCAGGCTGCCTTTTTGACCGTCTTGCGCCAAACGTCCAAGTGGCGAGCCGCAGGCGGATGTTCCCGCCCCGCCGCCACGAGAAACGCTTCTTTAATAATCCGCACAGATACAATTTGTATTCATCCGCCGGGTTTGTCAAACACGATTAACACCGGCAGACACGTTATGCGATACCGTTATGCAAAGGCCGTAACGTCCGGCTTGAAGCTGCTGAAAGTGCCGTATTTATTGACGCTTTTCAAGTTGGTGCCGGTGGCGGGACTTGAACCCGCACGACTTTTTACNNTGCCATTTCGCCACACCGGCATAGTTTAAAATAAACAACTTATGACTATTTATTAGTTTTGATTTGACATTGTGACACTTTTTGTGACACTGTTGGGGTATGAAACCTACTGAAACTGCAAGCAATGCAGTTCTCGAAAGCGTCACACAAAAGGCGTCAAAATCACTGCAACTCACCAAACAACGCTATCAGAAGGTTAGGGACGGGCGCAAGCAACCAATTCGCGGCCTTTGGGTGCGAAACGGACGGTTTTATGCTCGGTTGACTGTCGAGGACGCGGCAGGGATAAAAAAAGTCCGTTGGATTCCATTGGAAGGGAAAAAGACTATGGCGGAAGCAGTGGCGGCGTTGCGCAAACTCCAAACTCAACGGGAAGAAAACGAGTTGCCCGGCTTGAAGCAGACCCCAAAACTAAAAGATTATAAGACAACATATTTCAACTATTTCGAGACGGTCAAGGACGCCAAGCGGCCAGCTACAATTCAGAAAGAAAAGGGCACAATGAAACTTTGGGTTGAACATATTGGCGAGACGCGCCTGAATAAAATCAGTCGCGCACAACTGAATGATTTCATCGCCAAGCGTCAGGGCGCGGGAATTTCTGGCAGGACGGTGAACTTGGACATTATCGCTCTCCGCAATGTTTTGAAAAAAGCGATGGAAAATAATTTGCTTAAATCTTTGCCGATGCAGGGAATGAAGCCAGTGAAGTATATCAAGGTCAAAAAAGCGTTGGCGTATTTGACCGAGATTGAAGCGATTTGCAACGCCGCTCTACAATGCTCCAAAAACGGTCAGCAGTTTTCTGATTACATCAAGCTCATGGCTTTTTGTGGCTCGCGGCGTTCTGAAACGCTCCGGCTGAAATGGTCTGCCGTTCATTGGCATACAAAACAAATAACCGTTGGCGCGGATGGATTGAGCAAAAATGGAAAAAACCGCGAAGTGGAATTCAATGGCAAACTCAAAACTCATTTGAAAGATATGTTCAAACGTCGCGCTCCTGATTCGCAGTGGATATTTCCGTCTCCGCAACGTGGCACAAAAGACGTTCCCACAAAGACCTTCAAGCAATCATTGGAACTGGCGAGGAAACATTTGTTGGAAAAGGAAAACAAGGTTTCTGAATTTACTTTTCACGATTGCCGTCATTTTTTTATCAGCTATTGCGTCATGTCGGGGATTCAGAACACCACAATCGCCGAATGGGTTTCACACAAAGACGGCGGGGTTCTCATTGGCAAGGTCTATGGCCACTTGGCAAAGGGCTACAAGCAGCAAGAAGCCACCAAGTTGAATTTTGAACCGGCAATTTTGGAACACGAAGCATTGGCGGGATAATTTTCATTCAACGATTGATTTTTCGTTTTCAGAAGGCGGCCAGTCGTTTCCGCTAGTGTTCGTAAGAAGCGCAGGCCAAAAATAGGTTCGCCTATTTGACGACATCTGGCATCTCTTTGATCCGGTGATGTTTCCCGGTTCACCCAGACGGGCAACCTGAAGCCAATTAAGCCGCCGGGGAACCAAACCGGCACCTGATGCCGGTTTGGAAATAAAAATGCGGCGGCGTCAACTACCTGCAATAATACTATCATCGCATGAATCGTTGCCCCCTACCAGAAATGTTTGCCTCGCGAAGTTGTGGGAACGGTTAGATTTTCACCTTGAATTGTTCGCCAGACTTGAGTGATTTTGCGAAAGCTGCGAGCAGTTCGGGGATTTGTTCCAAATCTTTCAAGCTCACAACTTCCACCGGAGAATGCATATAACGGTTTGGCAGGCTGACCAGTGCGCTGGCGATGCCGCCACGTGTCCAGAAAATAACGTCGGTGTCCGTGCCGCTGTTGGATGACATCGCGTGATGCTGAAGTGGAATTTTCTTCGACTTCGCCATGGCTTCGATCCGCTTGACGACTTCAGGATGATTGGGGCCGCCGTGCGTCAATACAGGGCCGCGGCCGATTTTCACATCGCCGTGCTGCGTCTTGCTCACGGTCGGATAATCCGTCGCGTGCGTCACATCCACCACAAGTGCAACATCGGGTTTCAGTGAATAGGCGATTTGCCGCGCCCCGAGCAGGCCGACTTCCTCCTGCACGTTTGAAACGGCGCAAATTTCCGCGTGCAATTTTACTTTCGATTCCTTCAGCAGCCGGAGCGCTTCCGCCACGGCAAAAGTGCCGATGCGATTGTCGAACGCGCGCGCGACGGCCAAATCATTTCGGAGCAGATCAAATTCATCCGCCAGCGTAATCGGGTCGCCGATCTGAATGAGTTTTTCCGCCTCCTTGCGGCTGCCTACACCGATGTCTATGAACAGATCGTGAATTTTCGGCGGCTTCGGGTCTTTTTCCCCGTGCATCAAATGCGGCGCGACGTTGCCGACGACGCCCTTGACGGCACCCTTGCTTGAATGGATGACGACGCGCTGCGCCTTGGTGATGGCCGCGTCCACCCCGCCCATTTTGCGGACATATATAAAGCCGTCTTCGGAAATGAAATTCACCGACATGGCAATTTCATCGGCGTGCGCGGCGAGCATCAATCGTGGTGAACCGCCCTTGTTCAGCACGGCGACGCAGTTGCCGTAGGCGTCGGAAAAAGTTTCTTCGGCAAATTGTTTGACGTAATCAAGCCAGACGCGCTGGCCGCGCACTTCGTGGCCGGTGGGACTCGGCGTATTGACCAGAATTCGGAGAAATTCAAGAGATTGTTCGCGCATGAAGGCAAATTACGCTGCCTCCACGCTAATGTCGAGCGCGTGGGCTACTTGCATGTCACCTCACTGCTGCAATACGCGATAGAATCTTTCCTGGAAGTTGGTGGCGTCCGGGTCGAGGAGATTGAAGAAATTGGTGGTGGCGTTGTTGGTGCTGATGGGCGTCCAGTTGATGAGGTTGGTGCTGGCCTCCAGCACATAGTTGCTGCCCGTCACGCCCGCAAAGCCCAGTTCAAACAAGTTGTTGGTGTCGAAACCTTCCGACGTGAAGTTCAGCGGCTGCACCAGGAACTGCGCGCTGGCCCCGATGCTGTTGTAAAAGTTCGTCTCAAACGCATTGGCCGTGACCGTCACATTGCCTGTCAGGTTCAACGCGCCCGAATACAGGATTGAATTGGTCGTGGGCAGCGTGCCGTCCAGCGTGTAGTAGATCGTCGCGTTGGTGTCAGGCGCCTGCAATGACACATTCACCGAGGCGAAGTAACTCCCGCCGTTTGGCGTGATGGTTGGCGGCGCCAGCGCAGGCACGCCCGGCAGGCTGTTGATCCAGCCGGCGATCACCTGCACGGCATTGGTGTCAATGATGCTGCGCGCCAATGGCGGCATCTTGATGGACGCTGCATTGGTGTTGATCCGCGAGAGCAGCACCGAACGCCAGACATCGTCCGCCTTCACAATGCACGCGTTGTCCACCCCCAGCGAGAACGCCGCCGGATAGTTGGTGATGTTCTGCTGTGAGAGCGGCGTGTCGTAGCGCGCGTCAAACGTGATGCCCGCCCCCCCGGGCCGGTGGCACTGCGCGCAGTTGGCATCCAGATAGGAACGCGCCCGCTGTTCCAGTGACGCGGTCAGGTTGGTCAGCGCCGAGAGGCTTTCAAAGTTCGTGATGGCCGACTCGTCAAACGCCGGGTTGAACAGGCCCAGACGGTTCAATGTCCTCAACTGGTTGTCCGTGTTCCCGGTGGCCGGATACGTCAGATTGCCGTTCAACTGGCGCGTGTTGACGCCCAGCACATAATTGGCCGCCGGCGTGTGGCAGGTCAGGCAGTCCGCAGGGCTTGGATAATACCACGCCTGCGTGCTCACACCCGTGGCGTTGGTGATCAATATGTTCTCCGTCAGGCTGCTTGAGAGCAGCTCGGCATCGCTGTTGTCAGGACGCCATTTGTAGGTCACCCCATACACCGCGCCGTTGATGTCCCGCACCAGCAGCCGCGTCTCCAGCCGCCGCAAGGGTGTGTTGGTGTTGGTTTGATCCACGACGAGGTCGAAGTTCTTCACAAACACAGTCCCCGCCGGGAACGTCCAAGAGTTCGTCGGCAGGAAGCTGATCTGCTGGTCGGGCGTGAGCGTCCCCCCGTTGTTGGGCAGCGCCATAAACCGGCTCTTGACCGCGCCATCCGACCACAGCGGCGTGTTGGGCTGGTAGGGAATCAATCCGCCGGCTGGTATGCGGTTGGTGGTGTCGCTGAACGCGCCGGTTTGTGAGAGCAGCGCCGGGAGCGTGCCGTTGAACGTGGTCGGCATGTTCAGGAACGCCGTGACCGGCGCGTTGCTCGTCAACCCGTAGGGCAGTCCGCTCCCTGTATTGACGGTGATGTTCACCGGTGCCGACGTGCTGCTCAAGCCGCTGCCATCCGTGGCCACGGCAGTCAATACGTAGCTGCCCGCGGCAAGACCTGAAACCGTCATCTNNTGCCAACCGGGTTGTAGGGAGCATCCGCATTCGCACCGACGGTCACACTCGCAGGGGCGGTGTATGTCGAGCCGTCGGCGGGGCTGGCCATGACAACGGTGGGCGGCGGGTTGGTATATGGATAGAGTTGTGTCTGCGGGATGATGGCCAGTGCAGTCGAGGGACTGCTCCAGAGCAACTGTGCCACGGCGTTGCCGGTGTTCTGGAAGTAATCCAACTGGATGTTGTAAAGCTGCTGCGCATTGAGCGTGATGCTCCCGCTGTTGGTCGTCAGGGTTGAATGCGTGTTCCAGTCGTCCACCAGCAACTGCCCGTTGACCCATAGCCTCACCCCGTCGTCGGCAATGGTCGTGAAGGTGTACGTCTCGTTGTATTGCGCCTGCACCGAACCCGTCCAACTGGCGGTGAAATTCGTCTGCCCGATGCTGGGATCAGGCCCGTTCGTGCTCCAGTTGAAGTTGACCACAGCATCCGTCCGCACCAGCGTCGCCGGGGTGTTGAAAGCCACGTTCGTAAACGCCAATGCCGTCGTGTTCGTCCAGTATTGGCCCAGCAACCCAACGCCGTTCCCAGCTTGAGCGGTGTTGACGAAGGAGGCAGAGGCAACACCGCTGTTGACAGCACCGGATTTCACCGCGATGGCCTGCACGTTCAACGTGCTGGTGATGGCAAACGGCGCGGTGTAAAGTGTCGAGCTGCTCGTGGGCACCGTCCCGTCCAGCGTGTAATAAATCGCCGTGCCGGGCGTCGCGTCCGACAGCGTCACCGTCACCGAATTGGTGAAGGATTCGCCGTTGGGCGTGATCGTCGGTGTCGCCACAAATGTCGTCAGCCCATAAACCGACAGCGCATACTGCGCCCCAACATATACCTTGCCGTTGGCTATGGTAGGAACGGTGTATTTGACTCCGCCGCCTGGATTGTCCCGCGAGAGCAACTGACTGCTGTTATAAAGTTCCAGTGAAATATTGGTCGCATTGTAGGCGTGCAATACGGCGGCACCATTATCAGAGGGGGTGGATCCGTCGGTTTGGATGGTCCAGACAATCCCGTTGTTGGTGCCATTGGCCGAGATGGACGGCGTGGTGCCATAACCGGCAAAACTGGTCAAAGAAGACGAGACAGGGGGGGGCACGATGTAACCGTTGGTGATGATGAAGGCGTTCATCGCACTGCCTTTACCCTGATAATATATCATGTAGTTGAAATAGGCCGGGGTGGAAAAAAAGTTCATCCCTGTGGAAACCTCCTGTACATTCAGGTCGCCACCGCTGGGTCCATTATATTTCCCCATGTTATCGCGATCGACCAAAAAAACGATTCCCGACTTGCCGCCGCCCACCATCAAATGCGGATGGTTCGTGCTGCCGACGCAATCGGGAAGCAACATCGGACCGCCCGAACCCAGATCTGCATCAGCCGACGCCAGGGTAGCTTGATTGTATGGCGTGAAATAGTCGGCCACCACCAGATGGTTGGTTGTGGAGAGCTTTACAAAACTGTCGCCATAATCACCGCCGTTGGTGTTCGCGCTGAAACTTCCGTTGGCAGTCTCGAAGTAAAGATTGTTGCCGGCATCCACACATAACCCGTCTCCGCCCATCCAGAGCGCGCCTTCTCCTGCGTTTTGGCCGAAAACCGCCGTCGTGGCATTCGGCGTGGTGTTGAAAATAGAGTTGGTCAACTGCACAAGATTCGTGGCGTTGAAGCCCATCACCCAGCCATGGTAGGGATCCGTGTCCGCAAAACTGCCGTAGGCAACGTATAAATTCCCGCCCGCAAGGGTAAGTGCAGGACGTTGATTATGTTGTTGCGCGTTAAATGTCACCACGG
>PKZR01000421.1 GCA_003133815.1 Limisphaerales bacterium
GTCGCGGACACAAGGTTATTTGCGACAAATAACCTCGAGTGCGCGACGCAAAACCTATCAAAATTGATGAATTTGACGCTTTTTACTTAGTTTTTAGTCGTCAGAGCCGATTTTTGGAGTTTTGGAGGGGGTTTGACTTTGACTGAATAAAATAAGACAGCCAGGAACTGGTTAACCATTCCGAGATCGCTGCCCTATCAAGTCCGGTTCAATTTTAGCAGATTTGGTTAACTTTGGGACAGTTTGAGATGGCGATGGAAAAGCGGTAGAGGACTACCGCAGTCCAAGATGCTGGGCGCGATCTTATGCGGCCAATATCAACGCGAAGCGTCTTGGAGTGCTCCAGACCCATGGAGCCTTGTCCGCAGGAACCAATATGTGCTAATCTCAACATGAACCGCTATATTTGTTAACTGAATAATCTGGCTCTTACAGATTACAGATATAAATGAAAAGCCCCTCCCGTTTTGGCGGAAGGGGCTTGAAAGATTCTAAATTAGATTAGAATGTGTAAATAAGCTGCGCGCCCAAGAAAATGGCGTTTTCTGCAGTGGCACCGGGGCCATAGCTTCCGGTTTCAGCATGATCCCAACGGGCTTCAACACGGCTCGTCACATTCGCCCAAAGAGCGTATGAAACGGTGGCCGTGAATTCTTCGCCATATTTGGATGCTAATCCTGTTGCGGCGGTTCCTGCTGTGGCTAGTGCGAATGGCGTGGCTGCTGTCGGCGCAACGGCTGCTGTGCCAATCAAATTAGGAGCAGATTGATCCGCCAATTCACCACGCAGGTTGAAGGTCAACTTATCCGTGGCCGTATAGGTGCCATAAACGCCAAACACATTAACATGACCAGCGCCAACTCCGACATCCTCATAGTCATACGCCGCACCGAGCTTCAAAGCAGCCAATGGCGTTGGCACCGTGGCACCAACATAAACATTCTTCGGGCCGGCGTCAGAAGTATTATCAGTGCCGCCAACAGAAAGAGTCGCGCCCTTAAGCGTGCCCCAACTATCAGGTGCAGTGAATGATACCAATGCCAACAGTTCTGGAGAACTCAAAGCATATGCCTCTCCAGCAGTAGGAACACCGTTAATGGTAGCGGCATTACCTGCTTCTTCGTCGGCAATACCAGCTTGAACGGTGATTTCGTCATTCACCTTGTAGGTGGCTTGAACGCCTGTGTGATCCGTCGGCTCAACAAAAAAGCCGTAGGAGTGGGTGTAGTTGGGATTATTGCCAGAAGTCAATCCTTCGTAGCCGATGAGAGTGTCCCAAACGCCGATTTTCCAGTCAATTTCCTGACCTGCAATTGTTGTGCCCAAGGCCAGGTAGGCTTGGCGAACAAGGCTTCCGGTGCCTACCGGTGCTCCACCTGTCCACAACTCAACGTGGTAGCCAGCAGAAAACGGTGTCGCATCCAACGGCTTGTCGAGGGCGAGGTCAACCGTGTTCAGGCTGAAGCCGTTTCCAGCGGTGTTCAAGCTGTAAGCCGCGCCAGTGGCGTTCACATATTGAGCGCCGACGTCAACGTAGCCGCTAAGGGTTGTGTTTGAGAGTGCAGTGTTCAACTGACTCACTTTTTCGTCTGCGCGAGCGGCGGAGGCGAGACTAACCACGCCAACCGCTGCGAGACCCAATGTCCATTTATTAAACTTCATCTGGTTCCTCCGATGTTGTTTGTTGTTAATTGTTTGTTTGTTCTCTTTTCTGCACCAATGCGACGAAAGTGGAACTGTGTCCGCCCGCACCGCACAGTGCAATTGCGATGAAAATAGAAAATTATCGGGGGTTTGACAACAAAATTTTTCAAGTAATTATGGTGTCGTAAATCGTTGCAATTGGGCTGTTTATAAACAGGCCGGGTTTTTGTGTGGTTTTGCATGGGTGCCAAACCGTGTTTGCAGGCGCATTTTGCTGTGATTTTCAACAGTCGTGACTTTTGCTTTGAATGGCGGATTGGATACCACCTGCGAAATCTAGGCTTGCATTCTGTCCATGCAATTCTTATGACGTGGCCAAGGTATGCCATCATATATATACACAGCCAGGGAGACGGCGACCGGCCGCGAGATCAACAACAGCATTGAGGCCGGCACGGAGCAGGCCGCCATCGCCGCATTGCTCAACCGAAACTTGCTGGTGCTGTCCATCAAGGAAAAGGTCGGCAAGAAGGGTAAAGCCAAGGGCGGCAAGGTGGCGCTGGCCGATCTTGTGGTGTTCACCCGGCAATTTGCAACGATGATTGACGCAGGCATTGCCATCGTCCAATCCCTTCAGGCGCTGGCCGAGCAGTCGCCAAACAAAATCATGCGCGACGTGATCAAGGACATTTGCACACGAGTTGAAAGCGGCGAAAGCCTGTCCGAAGCGCTGGCAAAACATCCGAAGGCGTTCAACAAACTTTATGTCGCGATGGTGTCGGCGGGCGAAAAGGGCGGCTTGCTCGCGGAAATCATGGCGCGGCTTGCGACCTATCTTGAAAACACCGACCGCCTCCGCAAAAAAGTTAAGACCGCCATGATGTATCCCACGACTGTTTCCGTGGTGGCCGTCGGCATCACCATTTTCCTGCTGGTGAAGGTGATTCCCGTTTTCCAAGATGTCTATCAAGGCTTTGGCGCAAAGCTCCCGGCGCCAACCCAGTTTTTGATGGACTTAAGCGACTTGTTAAGACACTGGCTGATACTTGTCTTTTTTGTAGCAGGCGCGTTGGTATATGCATGGCTTCACTTCATCAAAACGAAATCAGGCCGTGAATTTTGGGACCGGCAGCGGATCAAACTGCCGGTCTTCGGCCCCATCGCACACAAAATCTGTCTTGCCCGTTTCACGCGCACGCTCGCATCGCTGGTCCGCAGCGGCGTGCCAATTCTTGATGTGCTCCAAATCGTTTCTCAGACCGTCGGCAACGTCATCATGGAAAAAGCAGTCAAGACCGCCGCCACGGATATTGAGCGCGGCGAAGGCATTTCCGCCGCACTGGGCAAAAACCCAATTTTCCCCAGCATGATCATCCGCATGTTGAGCGCCGGTGAACAGACCGGCAACATTGACAACATGCTCGAGCGCGTAGCAGATTTCCTCGACGAAGAAATTGAAAACACCCTTTCCGGCCTGATGTCGCTTCTGGAACCATTGCTTATCGTTTTCCTCGGCGTCGTCATTGGAGGCATGGTCATCTGCATGTTCCTGCCAATCTTCAACCTCGCCAACATCGTCAGCGGACCCAACGGCGGCGGTGCAAAATAATCCCGCGCCATGGCACGCAAAAACCGCCCGACGAAGTTTAATTCGTCCGGCGGTTTGATTTTTCAAATCACACCTGCGCCATTTTTCCAGGCTGCGGCTGTATGATTTTTATTTTGGGATAGCGCGAACGGATTTGCTCCTCAAACCACGCCCGCGCATCGGCGTCGCCGTGGCCGAGCAAAATGGCGCGCGGCGAAACCTGTCCGACAAAACCCAGCAAGTCATCGCGATTCGCGTGAGCCGTCAAATCAAAATCCTGCATGTCGCAATTTTTCGTCACGCGACCGGCGCTCGGGCTGAACACAAAAGTCTCGCCAAGCTTTGCCGCCTTCAATCGTCCCGCCGGCGAATCCGGCTCGGCGTAACCGACGAAGAAAATAGACTGCCGCTCGTCGCCTATCATCCGCGCCGCCAGATCGTGCGCCGCCGTGTTCTCGCTCATCATGCCCGCCGTGATGACGAAAATTTTTCCGCCGCTCAATTTCATGTTCTCCGCCTGTCCTTTTTCCAGCACGACCAGTTGCAGCGCCTCGTTCAATTTCAAATTCGTGTGCTGCCGATGTGTGCGCGGCGACTCGATGTCATAAATCTCCGTGAACACCCGGCCCAGCCCGCCGATGTAGACAGGCTGCTTCTTCAATTTTCCCTCGCGCATCAGCAACGCCAGCATCGCGAGCATTTCCTGCGTGCGACCCAGCGCAAACGCCGGGATCAAAATGCAGCCCTTTCGCTTTTCCGCGCCGTGAATCGCCGCGACCAGCCGTTCAATTTCCTTTTCACGTGTAAATTCCTTCGGCAGTTCGCGGTTGCCCCGTGTCGTCTCCATGATCATCACGT
>PKZR01000295.1 GCA_003133815.1 Limisphaerales bacterium
TTTTGCCAAGAACGCGATCCACCGCCTCCCAGACGGAAATTAGTGGACATGGTGGAAGTCGCACACCGGCAATGTTTCTTTCTCGGAAGAATAAATAGCCGGAACAATTGCTCGTTCCGGCTTGGGTGAATGGGGGCTATGATGGCTGTCGCAAGCACCCCGCCACCAAAATGTTACTTTGATAATATCCCACAAGGCGCTATCTTTCGCCCTCGTGCGTAAAACGGTTTTGTTTCTGCTGCTCATGGCCTCCGGTTGTTGCCTGGCTCAAGGGGCACCGACGGCAACCAATTCTGCAGCCATCGACCGGGTGCTCATCCTTGAGGACAGCACCATGCCGTTGACGACGGCCGAGGCCACGCTCATCATCGGCCCCCTCACGCGCATCAACGGAGTCTATGCAGGCGATTTCAAGATCAAGGTCTTCCCCTATTTCTTCAAAAACGACATGGGGCGGCTGGCCATCAACATCTCGGACAAGGCGCTGGCGGCGGCCGATCAAGGCAGAACCGTGTCCCTCACCGGCACCTCCACATCTACCAAGAACGGCATCGTCCGGCACATTGAAATCATTGCCACGCCGAAGGATCGCGATCACGGCACCGTCAGCCTGTGGTTCATGGCGGGCGACCAGAAAATGATTTTTACCCCGGCCTACTACTTTACCAACAATGCCGTTACCACGGCCAACGCACCGGCGCATTCGCGAATCCTTGAGACCAGCCTCCGTTAAGAACACAACGAACAATTGGCCGTCGCAGCGCGACGGAATGATAATAGCCCGGCATTTCAATGCCAGGTTTTCTCAGCAATAAATTCAAGTCCTTTTTCCAGTCCGCCCCCGGTCGTTGACAAAAACCAAATCGCAAAATACCTGTCCAATTCTCGTTCTGCGGTCATAATGAAAACAGCTCGAAAATTATGTACATCCCAAAACTAAAACAGACACTCGGAATCTGCGTGGTAATTATTCTGGCGGGTTGCAGCAAGCATGAGGTTCATTCGAGCAGCGGGGTTGGCGACAATCTTTCGACGAGTGCAATCTTCAAAAATTCGCAGGAGAAATCGCCGTGTCCATTTAGACCATTCATCAGTAACATATTTTTCCAGCAGCTTTTGTAGAGCCACGCGGTCGCGTACGTCTTGGTATCCTGTGGCTTCATCAACAAGTGCCACAATGCCCAGCTTTGCCAAACTTCGCATGATTATATCGCAAGCCTTTACAACCTTCATTTGCCCCGGAAGTGTAATGACGCCAGCATCGCGGGCGGAAAGGTACGTCTCGCAAACCAGAGGCACAATTTCAGCACGATACCCCTCTCGGTAACGCGGGCGCACCCGCCGCCGTTCGGTATAGCCCTGCCGAAGTTGTGAAAGTTGAAAAATCAGTTATCAGCGGAATGCCTGACGTGACGCGGATTACAACGTCGCACATTGAAAAGCAGAATCACACCCTTCGGATGCACTGCCGTCGGCTGACTCGCCTGACAAATGCGTTTAGCCGCAAGATTGAAAACTTTGAAGCTGCGGTCGCGCTGAATTTTGCCTACTATAATTTCTGCAAACGGCATATCACAATCCGTTGCACGCCCGCGATGGAAGCCGGTGTGGAACAAAGCCAATGGACGGTTGCCGAACTCGTTGAACGCTGTGGCGAATAAAAAAGATTATCTGGCACGGTTGCAAGTGACCGTTTCGCAGTTGCACAACTGCGGAGCGGTTTGGCGTGAATCCGTGCCGGTCAAAGAAGTTTTTCGAGGCGCAACGCTCTGGAATGGTGACGTTGAAGTTTTCGATCTGACGGGACACCCAAAAGCCAAGCGCGCTTTCGGTTGGTCGCATCCTGACGGCGTGGACAATAAAACGGAGCGGTTCGTTACCGTGCTAGAAATTCCGCCGGTGGATTCACCGCAAACGGCTGTAAAAATGGCAATTTATAGCGACATCAAGCAGGGGAAAATAAAGCCAGTTTTGAAATGATATTTACAGAAGTTAAGCCGAGTGGTATTATTGCTTGGTGAACTTTCCAAATCACGCCAAAAAATCAACGCAGGCGGTGGCCCGGCTGATTGAAAAATCCGGTGGCCCGATTGATTATCTTCGCATTTCAAAACTGATTTACTTGGCAGACAGGCAATCAATTCTTGAGCGCGGAATCCCCATTGTTGGAGGTCGTTATTTTTCAATGCGTAAAGGCCCAACGATTAGCGAGGTGATGAATTTCGTGAATCGGAGAAGTGCTCCACAGTGGAAAGAAACCATTTCTCCACGCTTCGGAAATGAAGTCCGGTTGATTAGCAAAGCCCCAGAATATGGTTCTCTGTCGGAATCAGAATTTGAAATCTTGGACAAAACGGTTGTAGCGCATTCAAGGCGAACAACCGACGAGCTTGTGGATTGGTGTCATAAAAACTGCCCAGAATACGAAGATGTTCCGCCGTCACAGCGCAAACCAATTGAGGTTGAATCTATATTGAAGGGCGCAAATAGAAGTGCCAACAAAATTCAAAAGGTCATTCAAGAAGCGAAGGAGCTTGAAGAACTTGATGCGCTTTTGACCTGAAATCGTGTTGGAAAAGGGGACGACATTTATTCGTAGCGGGCATATTTGGTTCAATTTGACCGAGCCAAAAAAGCACGATTCCAGCGTTCTTTGCGTCAACTTTAC
>PKZR01000283.1 GCA_003133815.1 Limisphaerales bacterium
AACAACACGAACGCGGCGGTGACCGGGGTGACGAATTTTGGGCCAGTTGCGGACGTACAGGTCTTTGTGTCGGGTCCAACAAACGTGACGGTGGGAGATGGTTTCTCATATACAATTCTCGTGACCAACGCCGGTCCCAACACTGCAGTCAACACACTTGTTACAAACCTGCTGCCAACAAATCTGGTTTTTGCCAGCACATCTGGCGGGGGAATTAACACGAACAATATTATTACGTGGCCGGTCATCCCGTCGCTGACGAATGGACAAGCTACAAATTTTGTTTTGACTGTCACACCAGTTGCGGGCGTTTCGACGGTTACAACCAATACTAATCCGTTTAATTTTGTCGAGACGAACACCACACCGTCCGTCGGTTTTCTTACGAACAAAGCTTCGGCCTTTGCGGTGACTTTTGATCCGAATTTGACGAACAACAGTGCTTCAAGTGCCTATACGAATGCCCAAGTGCAGACCGTTATCGTGCCGGGCGTGTTTAGCATTTTCATCTCCACAAACACATATCCGACCAACGGACTTCAGGGCATCATCACGAACACCATTATTCCCATTGGAAACGGCCTGTTCATTGTCGGCACCAGTGCTTGGAATCCTGAAACACAACTTTATGAGGAGACCGTGACGGTGACGAATCTCGGGACGGCAACGGTGTATTCGTTGCGGGTTTATGTGGGCCACTTGCGCAGCGGTGTGACGCTTTACAATGCAACAGGCACCAACAACATCGGGACTTATGTTGAATATGATCCGCCCAGCGCAACACCGTTGATTCCAGGCAACAGTGTCACTTTCCTGCTGGAATTTTATGTGACGGACGGTCAACCGTTCACGAATTCATTGACGGCCGTGGCCGCCCTGACAACGCCGCCGCCTGTCATTGGTGTTCAACCAGTGACCATCATTGTGCCGAATGTTCCTGATACGCGCGATCCGAACAATCGTTACTTGATTCAGTTCGCCACCATTCCGGGGCGGACATACACAATCGAATATAAGGACAGCCTGAATCCTCTGGTTCCATGGAATATTGCGGTGCCGTCCATCGTGGCCAGTTCAACCTCTACGCTCTGGTATGATGATGGTCCGCCGGAGACCTTGAGCAAACCTGGCGGCAGCCGGTTCTACCGGGTGTTTCTTGACCCATGATTTCTGATCAATGAAAAAATATTATCATTGGACTGTTCCGTTGACGGGCATGGCTCTGTTCACAACCGCAGTTTCAGCCGAGCAGGACTTGAACACGTATCTGCAATCTACAAATCACGTAACGCTTTCATTGCGGTTCGGATTGAATGTACGCGCCAATTTCAGCGGCCTCGGAAAAGGCCTTTTTTTACCCGGTTCTGCGTCTGGCAGTGGCCAGCTTACTCCCGATGGTGATCTTTACAATTATGATGACGGCTATAACTTGACCCCGTCAGCCAGTCCTAACCCTGCCTACACGACCTATTGGGGTTATGACAAAGCTTCACAATTGATTCCAGGAGGAGTAGGCTATACAGGGGTTGCATTAAGTCGCACCACAGCCACGGGAATTTCCACCAGCCAGTCCGGCGACGATTCTCAAAATGCCTTTCCTGGATTTGAACTTTCTTATGACCGCGATCTCGGGAAAAAGGAAAACTGGCATGACATGCATTACGGTCTTGAGGGCGCGGTGAATTACATGAAGATTTCCCTGAACGAAAGCAGCACTTCTGGCGCAACCGATAGCACGACCACATACAATTTTCTTTTTCCTTTCCCGGTGGCGCTCGCACCTTCTTTGGCGGCCGGTTCTGGAATCACTCCAGGACGCCCGTCTTTGTCGGTGTCACCCAACAGCATTATTTCAGGTGTTCCGACCGCCGCAGCTTTTTCGACCCAGGATCAATTCAACGGAGACCTCTGGGGCTTTCGCCTCGGCCCGTATTTAGATTTTCCGATGAGCGAAAAATGGAGTCTGCACCTTTCCGGTGGACTGGCGCTTGGACTCCTCGACGACAACGAGTCGTGGCAGCAAACGCTCAACGTCCCCGGCACCGGCACCTTCACAGCTTCCGGCCAGGGCAGTGATTTCAAAATGCTCTGGGGTTATTACGTGAGTCTCGACGCAGCGTATCAGATCAACAAGCGCTGGGGTGTCGAAGGCGGTGTGCAGTATGAAGACATCGGCCAATATTCCCACAGTTTCAGCGGACGCACGGTTCAACTGGATTTGAGCCAGTCGCTTTTCGTGCAGGTCGGCATCAGCTACAGTTTCTGAATTATTGCTGGCTTTCTAAGCACTGAGCTTGGTTAAATCAGTCGTGCAATGCGGACCAATCCGGTCAATAATCCATTCGTCAAAGCAAATCGGAAAATGAAACGAGTTGTCTTTTTGCAATTGTCCGTGTTGTTCTTTCTCGCCGCTAGATTAACGGCGCAAACAAATCTTTTTGTCGCCATCGACGGCAGCGCGCCATTCACCTCGGTCCAGTCGGCGATAATGTCAGTTCCATCGGGTTGCCTCGAAAATCCTGTTGTTATCCACATTGCGCCCGGCACTTACAAGGAGCTGATTTACATCCAGCGCGAAAAAAGATTCTTCAAGCTCATCGGTGAAAATCCGACGAACACGATTTTAACTTTCAATCTTTACGCGGGAATGACAAATCTGGACGGCAAGCCCATCGGCACTTTTAAGACGCCTTCGACGACGATTGACGCGGACGATTTCACGGCGGAGAATGTTACTTTTGAAAATTCCGCCGGTCCGGTTGGGCAGGCGCTGGCCATCCGCGTGGACGGCGACCGCGCAAGCTTCTGCAATTGCCGCTTTCTCGGCTGGCAGGATACGGTTCTGTTAAACCGTGGACGGCAGTATTTTAAAAACTGCTATATCGCAGGTCACGTTGATTTTATTTTTGGAGCGGCAACGGCGTGGTTTGAGAAATGTGAAATTCGCGCGCTACGCGACGGTTATCTGACTGCCGCTTCAACGCCTGTTGACCAGCCGTTCGGCTTTGTTTTTTCAAAATGCAATATCACCGGCGATACGGACGTGAAAACTTTTCTTGGCCGTCCATGGCGGATTTACGCCAGCACGATTTATTTGAACTGTGAAATGTCCGGGGCCGTCCGGCCTGAGGGCTGGAACGACTGGAAAAAACCTGAGGCACATGTCACGGTGCGCTATGCGGAGTACAACAGCACTGGCGCAGGCGCAAGTCCGACCAACCGGCCTGATTGGACAAAGCAATTGGGAAAAAATGAAGCGGAAAAAATCACGGTGAAAAAAGTTCTCGGCGGCGTGGACGGCTGGAGCCCAAACGCGGGCGGCTGATGCTTCGGGTTGGCCGGATAAAAATTGTTGGCGCTCGCGACAGGCCGTCTGCTATAATTTCTCGAACCAAATTTTTTTATGAGCAAATTCTTACCGCTTGGCAAATTTTCATTCGGCATGGGTGACCGTTTTGGTCATCAAGGCAAGGCACAGCTACAGGCCTGCGTGAAGGCTGCGGAATTAGGCGCGGAAGTCGTGCCGGTCTGGAACAAATCAAACCGCGAACACACATTCATTGGCACCGAGCCGTCCAGCTTGCGCGCCGAAGCCGATGCAGCAGTGAAAACACTCGGCTGGAAAAAAAGTTATCATGTGGATGCCGACCACATCCGTCTTGAAACCGTTGATCGCTTCATCTCGCCATCGGATTTTTTCACGATTGACGTGGCTGATTCGATAGCCAAGCCGGCTGCTGCGAAGGACGTCAAGGCGTTTGTTGAAGGTCATCCCGAACTCATCGGGAAAATCTCCATCCCGCATATCAGCCATCCGTTTGCAATTACACGTGTCGAAGTCGAACGCGTTGCCAATAAATTTCTGCTCGCGGTCCAGGATGCCGGAAAAATCTACCGGCACATTGTAAAAGCCAAAGGCGTGGCGAATTTCATCACCGAAGTTTCAATGGACGAAACCGACAGCCCTCAGACGCCGCCGGAACTGCTGATTATCCTTGCCGCTCTCTCGGATGAAAAAATCCCCATTCAGACCATTGCGCCGAAATTTACCGGGCGTTTCAACAAGGGTGTGGATTACGTCGGCGACGTGAAACAATTCGAAAAAGAATTCAACGANNACCTGGCTGGAAGAACTCATCGGCCTCGCGGAAGCGGGCGGCGATGGTCTGGAAATCGCAAAGGAAATTTACGCTTATGCCATAGGGCATGTTGACGAATTTTGCGCGCCTTATGCCAGTGTCATTGACATCGATAAAAAGAAACTGCCGGCTGCCGCGACGGTGAACGGCTGGAGTTCAAAGCGGTTTGTTTCCGCGTTGCGGCATGACCAGAAGAATCCTGCGTTCAATCCGAGTTTCCGCCAGTTGCTGCATGTCAGTTTCAAGGTCGCTGCGAAAAAGGGAAAGCGCTATCTTAACGCGCTCAAAAAACACGAGGCGGTCATTGCGAGGAACGTGACGGAAAATCTGTTTGAGCGGCACATGAAACCGCTGCTGCTCGGCAAATAATTTATGGCCTTCATCCACGAAGATTTTTTGCTTGGCACAAAGACGGCGCGCAAGCTGTATCACAAATACGCTGAAGAAGAGCCGATCTTCGATTATCACTGCCACATCTCGCCCAAAGACATTGCGCAAAACCGCCAGTTCAAAAACCTGTTTGAAATCTGGCTCGAAGGCGACCATTACAAATGGCGCGCGATGCGCAGCAACGGCGTCGCGGAAAAATTCTGCACCGGCGCCGCCTCGCCCCAGGAAAAATTCCATGCGTGGGCAAAAACCGTCCCGCACACCCTGCGCAATCCTCTTTATCATTGGACGCATCTGGAATTGAAGCGCTATTTCGGCATCAACGAACTGCTGGACGAAAAATCCGCAGGGAAAATTTGGAAAAAGGCAAACGAGCAGCTCGCCACGCCCGCGTTCACGACGCAGGGCATCCTAAAAAAATTCAAGGTCAAGGTCGTTTGCACGACGGACGATCCGGTGGACAACCTCGAATATCATCGCGTATTTGCAGCTTCCGGTCATCCGGCGAAAATGCTGCCGGCGTTCCGGCCTGACAAGGCGTTGACGGTGAACTCACCCGCAAGTTTCAACATATGGGTCGAACAGCTTTCCGCCGCAGCGAACATTGATGTAAACAGTTTAAGCGCGTTCCAAATCGCGCTCAAAAAGCGCCACGATTTTTTTCATTCTCAAGGCTGTCGCCTGTCGGACCACGGCATGAACCATTGCTTTGCGGATTTCTGTTCCGAGAAGACCGCCGCTGGAATTTTCGACAAGGCGCGGGCGGACGCAGAAGTTTCGCCGCAGGAACATTCGCATTTCGCCTCATTCATGATGCTGTTCTTTGGCCATCTCGACGCCAAGCGCGGCTGGACCAAGCAGCTTCACCTCGGTGCAATGCGGAACAACAACACTCGCCTGATGAAGCAGCTTGGACCGGACACCGGCTTCGATTCCATCGGCGATTTTCCACAAGTCCAGACGCTCGCAGCATATCTGGATAAATTGGATTCGGAAAATAGCCTGCCAAAGACGGTCATTTACAACCTGAACCCTGCGGACAATTACGCCTTCGCCACGATGATCGGAAATTTTCAGGACGGGACGGTTCCTGGCAAAATTCAGTATGGTTCTGGCTGGTGGTTTCTCGACCAGAAGGAGGGCATGGAAATGCAGATGAACGCGCTCTCGAATCTAGGCCTGCTCTCGCGCTTCATCGGCATGATCACGGATTCCCGCTCGTTCATGAGCTATTCGCGGCACGAGTATTTCCGCCGGACGCTATGCAGCCTCATCGGTCGAGATGTGGAAAGCGGCGCGCTGCCGGACGACAAAAAATTGCTTGGTCCGATGATTAAAAACATCTGTTACGAGAACGCAAAAAATTACATGGCGTTTCCTGGCGTGAAATGAGTCTGTAGCTTCAAGTTCAGCCGGCATAAGTGCCAATTGCAATTGCCATTTTTCACCTTTTGAATAAAACTAAACAATGAAACTCAGATTCTTTCACAAGCGCATCCTCGTCGCCGCAATTCTCGCCACTTTCAGCTTTAACTTGTTTGCGACCGATGGCGATGCCGGTTCACCGCGCGAAAAACTGCTGCTCGATTTCAACTGGAAATTTCATCTTGGCGACGATTGGCCGAATTTCTTGCGGCTCGATAAAGCCGCGCAAAACTCCGGCCCGGCATCCGAACGTTTCAACGACGCAAGTTGGCGCACGTTGAATCTGCCTCATGACTGGGTGATTGAGCTTCCTTTCGATTCCAGCGCCGACACGAGCCACGGCTTCAAGCCAGTCGGCCCCGGCTTTCCCAAAAACAATGTTGGTTGGTATCGCCGCACGTTTGAACTGCCGGCCACCGATGCGGGCAAACGTATCTGGCTGGATTTCGACGGCGCGTTTCGCGACACGACTGTGTTCGTCAACGGCTGGGAGATGAAGCATAACGAGAGCGGGTACTTCCCATTCCGCTGCGACATCACGGACGTTGCGCGCATTGGCGGCACAAACACCGTGGCCGTGAAAGTGGACGCGACGAGGTTCGAAGGCTGGTTTTATGAAGGCGCGGGCATTTACCGCCACGTCTGGCTGGAGAAAACTTCGCCGCTCGCCATCGCACCAGACGGGATTTTCGTGTATGCACAATTCAAAAACAATGTCCCGTCAAGCAAGGCTCCGATCAATGTAGAGGTTCAGCTGCTCAATTCTCTGACTAATGAGGTCAAGGCAATTGTGAACTGTGAAATTATTTCGCCGGACGGAAAATCCCTGGCGAAGTTCAGCGAATCGGAAGAAGTGAAAGCCTCGGCCATGAAAACCGTGAAGCTCGAATCAAAGGTTTCCAACCCGCAGCTTTGGTCTCCCGAATTTCCGAAGCTCTACAAGCTCGTGACAACGGTAGAAAGTAGCGGCAAGGTTGTTGACCGGCAGGAAACCGAGTTCGGCATACGCACATTTGCATTTGACGCGGACAAGGGGTTTTTGCTGAATGGCCAGCCTTACGAACTCAAAGGCACTTGCAATCATCAAGACATGGCGGGTGTAGGCGCGGCGTTACCGGATGCATTGCAGTATTTTCGCATCTCAAAACTCAAGGAGTTCGGAGACAACGCCTATCGAACATCGCACAATCCGCCAACGCCGGAACTGTTGGATGCCTGTGATCATCTCGGAATGATTGTGATGGACGAAAACCGATTGCTCGGCAGCGACGACGCAAATATGCAACGCTTTGAAGATTTTATCCGTCGCGACCGCAATCATGCCAGCGTCGGCATCTGGAGCATTTGCAACGAGGAAAGCACACAGACGCAACCCGTGGCGGGGCGCGTCGGCTTGACGATGCAAAATAAATTGCTGGAAATGGATTCGACGCGGCCAGTCACGGCGGCGGAAAGCGTGGGAGACGTTTTCATCGGCCTGCCTGGCGCGCTGGAAGTGCGCGGCTGGAATTATCATGTCGGACGCGAAATTGAAAGTTATCATGCCAAACATCCGGCGCAGCCCGAAGTCGGCACAGAGCAGGCCAGCACCGTCGCCACGCGCGGCATTTATGAGAACGACAAGAAACGCGGCTACGTCAGCGCCTACGACGTGAATTTTCCAAGCTGGGCATCAACCGCTGAAACGTGGTGGAGCTATTTCGCCACTCGTCCGTGGTTGAGCGGCGGCTTTGTCTGGACGGGTTTTGATTATCGTGGCGAACCGACGCCCTATGCTTGGCCGTGCATCAATTCGCATTTTGGCGTCCTCGACACCTGCGGTTTTCCAAAGGACGATTTTTATTACTACCAGTCATGGTGGACTGCGAACACAGTTCTGCATTTGTTGCCGCACTGGAATTGGTCGGGCAAAGAAGGCCAGGAAATCCGCGTGGACGCCTTGAGCAACTGCAAGCAAGTGGAATTATATTTAAATGGCCAGTCGCTCGGCAAACAGGCGATGAAACCAAATTCAAAACTTTCGTGGCAGGTCAAATATGCGCCGGGAACGTTGAGTGCGAAAGGCTTTGACGATTCCGGCAACGTCATCGCAGAATCAAAAGTTGAGACAACCGGCGAGCCTGCTTCCCTCCAGCTCACATCCAATCGCGCGACCATCAACGCCGATGGCGAGGACGCGAGCGTGTTCACAGTTTCAGTGACTGACGCACAGGGCCGTGTGGTCCCGACGGCGGGAAATAAGATTAATTTTTCAATCGAAGGCGCGGGAAAAATTCTCGGCGTTGGCAATGGCGATCCAAGCTGCCATGAGCCGGACACGTTTGTGGCTCAACCTGCGGTAAAAAATCTTCCCTTCAATGACTGGCGCTGGAATCTTGCCACCCTGCCGGCACGCGGCGCAATGGCTCCTGAACTCGCTGCCAATTTTGATGACTCGGCTTGGCAAAAGACAAGTTCAGAAGGCGAGGGCGCACAATTGGAGGAAGGCCAGACGGCGATTTTCCGCCAGCATTTGAAATTGTCTGCTGACGATTTGAACAGCCCCGGCATCGACATCCGTTTTGGACGCATTGACGACAGCGGCTCGGTTTATGTGAATGGCCAGCGTGTAGGCGAATCTCGCAACTGGGAAGATTCGCCGGACTTTGACATTAAAAAGAATCTACACGAGGGCGATAACGTAATCGCCGTCAGCGTCCGCAATGTTTCCGGCACCGGCGGACTTGTGATGGGCGTTAACGTGGAAATTACCGGCCAATCTGTCATGCTGGCATGGTCGCGCAGCGTGTTCAACGGCCTTGCCCAGGTCATTGTGCAGTCCACAAAGGACGCCGGTGAAATCAAGCTGACAGCGAATGCGGACGGTTTGACGCCGGTGACAGCGGCAATTAAATCCGTCGCCTGCACGCCGCGTCCATTTGTTCCGTAAGAACTTTCAGCCTTTCACGCTTCCCGTAAAACGGGTGCCGATGTCGTTGTCAAAGCTTGCATGGACACAGATATTTTTCTTCAACGCAATCGGCGGAAAGCGTCGGGCGCGACTCCAAGCACATTTTTAAAGGCTCGCGAAAAATGAAATTGATCGTTAAAACCGGCACGGACGGCAACCTGTTTGACCAGCGTGCCGGACTGCTGGAGCCATTCGGCGGCGAGGTTCATTTTAAGCCGCATCAAAAATTGGTATGGGCTTTGATGGTCGTAGCGTTTAAAAAGCCGGCATAAATAAGCGGCGTCCACATGGCATTCGTCCGCAATCTGGCGCAAGGTCTTGAGCCGATGGAAATCTCTTTCAATATGCTGATGGCATTGCTGGTATGTCGTGAATGAAAGCGTTTCGACGCCACCCTTCGGTGCACGCGATTCGGACACTTTCAGAACCAGACATTCGAGCAGTTTGGAGCAAAGTTCGGAACTTCGGGCCGAGGCATTCTGGCCGCAGCGGATCAGTTCATCGAACAAGTTCTGGATTCCGTTGGGTGGAAAAATCTGCGATGTGCTTCCGGGCGCCAAATTGCAATGGCGCAATATCTCCTTTGATTTCAAGCCAAAAAAGTCCACAAAGTATTTGATCGGCGGGTCGGATGGATCGGCGATAATGTCCTGCCGCACACCGGGGCCATAGGAAAATACACCCCCCGGCAGCAAGGTGTGACGGCGATTTTGCAGCGTCAAAGAGCCGCGACCTCGCATGACATATTCTATCGAATAAAATGGAAATGTTGGACGATGGATTTCATAGTTGGGCGCGCAGTGTTCGCAGCCGCCGCTGACCACGGACAGTGGCGCGCGCTTTGGCGGGTTCAGGTTCAGGTAAAACCGTCGGGCCTCGGAAACCTGCGGCGAAAAAAATTCCGGCGCGTCCATGGCGGCCGATTTTGGCTGATTTAAGCGGTTCATAAAAAGTCAATAATCATCATGCACTGGTAAACTATCGTCATTCCCCTGCCGCCAAGTCCAGTGTATTTTTGAGGCGAACATATTAACAACTAACGAAAATTATTTATGTCACACAATGCTCCCAAACGAGTCGTGGAAAAGGATGCCCCGTTAAAGAAGGACGATTTGATCGTCATCACCGGCGCGGGCGGATTCATCGCCGGCAACCTCGCGCTCTATTTCAAGAAAAAGGGTTTTACCAACATCCGTGCGGTGGACAAGAAGCCGCTTTACGAGTGGTATCTGCACACTCCCGGCGTGCAGAATCTTTGCCTCGACGTGAGCATCGAGGCCAATTGCCATCGCGTCTGCGAGGGCGCAACGGAAGTCTACAACCTCGCCGCCGACATGGGCGGGATGGGCTTCATCGAACGTTTCCGCGTGGAATGTCTGCGCTCGATTCTTATCAACACCAACATGGTCGAGGCCGCCTACAAGGCCGGCGCGCGCCGCTACTTTTTCTCCAGTTCAGCCTGTGCCTACAACACACTATTGCAGCAAGACCCGAACGTGCGCGCGCTGAAGGAATCCGACGCGTATCCCGCGATGGCCGAACGCGGCTACGGCTGGGAGAAGCTGGTTTCCGAAATGTTCTGCGAGGAATACTGGCACGAGCGCGGCATGAAGACGGCCATCGCCCGTTTCCACAATGTCTATGGCCCTCACGGCACTTGGGACGGCGGTCGGGAAAAGGCCCCTGCCGCATTGAGCCGCAAGGTCATCGAGGCGGTTGCCACCGGCAAGAAAGACATCACCATCTGGGGCGACGGCCATCAGACCCGTAGCTTCATGTATATTGACGACTGCGTGCAGGGCATTGACAAAATCATGCATTGCGACGAGTTGATTGCCACGCCGATCAACCTGGGCTCCAGTGAACTCGTCTCCATCAACGAGCTGCTCACAAAGATTGAAAAAATCGCGGGCGTGAAGATGAGCCGCAAATACGACCTCGACGCGCCGCAAGGCGTGGCCGGTCGTAATTCCGACAACACATTCATCAAGAAAGTTCTCAAATGGGAGCCGAAGACGACCTTGAACAAGGGCCTCGCGGAAACTTACGCCTGGATTAAGACGCAATACGACGCGCGCAAAGCCGGCAAACGCGTCGGCATCGGCTGATGAAAAATTCGACGGTTGGAAAATATCTCGGTTCAATCCCAAACCGCCTGCAACTCGCGGGCGGCTGGATTGACCAGCCGTTTGTCAACCAGCACAATCCCAAACCGTTTGGTTCCATGGTGGTGGTTCAGATTGAACCAAATTTCCGGCCAATGGATCGTTCCGGCATCGCCAGCGGCACCCGCGCCATCGCGATGAAAATCTGGAACGGTAAACTGCCCAACCGTTCGCCGGAAGCTTTGGCGCGCGAACTTTACGAAGTGGAAAACAAGGGCAAGGCCGAGCCGAGCGGTTCACAGGACATGATCGGCCTGGTTTATCCCGGAGTGAACCGGCTGGATTACGACTTCAAAATTCACGGCGGCGTTTTCCCCTCGCACATCGAATCGTGCAACCGCGCCAAGGTCGTGCGCTGGCTGGACAAGGTGTTGCACTTGGTTCCTGTCGAATCGCGCCCGGACGGTTACAACCCGCTCGGCGTAAAAAATCTTACCCCGCAATGGGTCGCCAAGCTTGGCCAGTCTGGCCAGGATTGCTACAATGCTATTGAGAAAATGGACGCAAAGGCGCTCGGTGCATCGCTCAACCTGAACATGAAATGCTGGGAGAAGCTGCTGCCAAACGTTGTCCGGCATCCGCTTTTACGGGTGGATTTGATGCCGTTGCTCAAGGCATACCAGCAACAATATCTTGGTGCGATGTTTTCCGGCTGCGGTGGCGGTTATCTGATCGTGGTTTCCAACGAACCGGTCCCGGGCGCTTTCAAAGTCAACGTGCGCATTTCACATAAATGAGTTCTTCCAAAAAAATCATCGTTTCCGGCAGGTTTGACGACATCAAGTCGAGCGACTTGCGGTTGCTCGAAGAAGCATCCAAGCTTGGCGAACTTATCGTGCTGCTCTGGCCGGATGCGACGCTGGAAAAAATAGCCGGTAAAGCGCTAAAATTCCCGCTGGCGGAGCGGAAGTATTTCCTCAACGCCGTCCGCTATGTCAGCCGCGTGGTGGAAGCCGACGGTTCGGCCAACTTTGACACGCTGCCAAAAAATCTGCGGTGCGATCTTTGGGTGGACTGCGAAACGAACGCGAATGCCTCGCGTAAAAAATTTGCCGCTGAAAATAAAACCGCCTATCGCGTTTTCTCGGCGGATGAATTGAAAGGATTTCCCGAACCGCCGCCGATGCCATCTGCGCCCGGAAAAAAGAAAGTGATCGCCACCGGCTGTTACGACTGGTTCCACTCCGGCCATGTGCGCTTCACCGAGGAGGCTTCCGCCTACGGCGATCTTTACATCTGCCTCGGCAACGACGCCAACGTGCTTTTGCTGAAAGGTCCCGGCCATCCGCTGCTGACCCAGGAAGAACGCCGTTATGTCGCCGGCTCCATCAAATATGTGAAGCAGGCGCTGATCACCACTGGTTCCGGTTGGGTGGACGCCGACCCTGAAATCCGCCGTTTGAAACCGGACATCTACGTCGTCAACGAGGATGGCGACAAGGGCGGCAAACGCGAATATTGTCAGCAGCTTGGCATCGAGTATCTGGTTCTCAAACGCACGCCAGCGCCCGGCTTGCCGAAGCGCAGCAGCACGGATTTGCGGGGCTTTTAATCGGCAATTTTTTCCAGCGCATCACATTCGCACTCGGCGTATTTTTCCAAAAGCTTGTCATAAATTTTCACAGCCTGCCTGTCCGGTCGGATTTCGCTCTTGGGAATTGGCTGGCTGAAACCGGCGACGAGTTTTTTCCATTTCGGTTCTTCTCCGGCGGCAGTGAGCCACCCGTGCGCGGCGATTAAAGCCGCGCCAAGTGCGGCGCTTTTGGAAACTTCAATGCGCAGCACACGGCAGTTCATTACATTGGCCATGACTTGCAGCAAAGCCAAGTCATTCGACGCGCCTCCCGTTGCAAAAATTTTTTCCGGCGACACCTGCATCCATTGCGAATGCAGCCGCATGGACATCATCTGTGCTTCGAAAATGGCGCGGCAATTGGCGGCGGCATTTTTTTCGTCAAGATCGAAGCGGTGAATGCCCGGTTTGATGACGCGCGGAACAATTTCCGATTCGAACCACGGCAGCATTATTCCGCCGTCGTTGCCGGGTTTTTTCGATGCAACCAATTTTCCAAATTCCTTCCAATCCTTGACCCCATAAATTTCGCGGATTTTTTCTCGGGCAAGCGAGCCGTTTTTGAAGCAAACCAGCGTCATGTAATCGCCTGTTGGCGAGCCGAACACGTGGCCTTCGCCATTTTCGTCGGTCTGGCATTTTTCCATCGTGCCGAAGTATGTGTCACTTGTGCCGAGACTGATCGCGGACTGGCCGGGCTTGATGAGGCCGAGGCCGATGACACTTGCCGGATTGTCGCCGGTCCAGACAGTGGCAAGTGCTTCGGGATTCAAGCCGAATTTTTTTGCGAAATATGAACTGACCGGGCCTATGGTCTGTCCGGCTGCGGCGAGCGGCGGCAGTTTGTTCATCAGGCCGGGCGCGGTGGCCTTCAGCGCGTCGTGGTTCCAGTTTTTTCTGCGGATGTCCATGAGGTTCATCCCCGCGCCGTCCCCAAAATCCAGCGGCGCAATTTTGCCGGCGAGCAGCGATGCCATGAATGAGCTGACCAAGGTGATATTTGATGTATTGGCATAAGATACAGGCTCTGTCTTGTAAAACTTGCGGATTTGGGGACCGGTGAATCGTTCAAACGTGTCCGACCCTGTGCGGGAAGCGGTGAACTTGACACCGCCGAGCTTTTTTCGAATCTCGGCACATTCCTGCGCAGTCGAGGAATCCATCCAGAGGGGCGAGTTTTTGCGCGAGAAAACACCGGATAGGTTCTCGACAAGAGGTTGATTTGAATCCAGATTCTGTAGCGCGTCGGCAAACCGTTCATTGCAATAAATCGAGCCGTGTTGCTGGCCGCTACCACCGACGGCAAGAATTTTACCCAGCGCAACGCCGTCCTTTTTCATCTGAGCAAAAATCAAGTCGAGCGCCTCCGCCCACATCTGCGGCGGACTATGTTTGACGAGCGGGTCGCGGTTGGGAATAACGCCATTCTGCGTTTTATATTGCGGCAGCGCGCGGTCGAAGTTCAGCGATTTTTCGCAGATCACTTTGCGTGTGTCGAGGTCAATCACGACTGCGCTCAAGCTCTGCGTGCTGGAATCAAGTCCGAGAATAAGTCTTGCCATGTTCCGAGTATAAAGGCAATTCCGCACTTGAGAAGAAGGAACGCTATTGTGGAAATGCCTTCGTAGGATTAGAAAAATGGCGGGAGTGGCGGGGCTCGAACCCGTAACCTCTGCCGTGACAGGGCAGCGCTCTAACCAATTGAGCTACACCCCCGCAAAAAGGGGGATAAATAGATTAAAATAAGATTCAGGTAGCGTCAAGGTTTGCTTCGTGATTTGAGTTTTGAAAATCCGGGCAGCAGACGCCAAGGAGGTGGGGGTGGGGAACCCCGCTGAAGAAACGTGCTGCTACCCGAATGAAATTAATGTGACGTTTCCGCAACTTTTTGTCAATAGGTTATCCGTCCCAAAGCCGCGTTCCCAGGCAGATAAACCATATCTCTGGGCTTTACGCCGCCGGTTTTTCCAATAAAGTCCATCCATGGTCACGCTGGAATCATTCCATTTATTCCGCAGTCTTGCTCCTGATGAACTGCAAATCTTGCGTTCCATCACCCAGGAACGCAAGGTCGCCGCCGCCGGTGAGATTTTTCGCGAAGGCGATCCGGGCGATGGCCTTTATTGCGTGAAAAGCGGGCTGGTAGAGATTTCAGGACTTATTAACACTGAAGCGCGTCGTGTTTTTTCCCAGCTTGGGCCTGGCGAAATTTTCGGCGAGATGGCCGTGATTGAAGACAGACCGCGCTCGGCGACTGCCGTTGCCCTCAAGCAGACGGAAATTTATTTCGTTCCGCGCAATGAAATGCTCTCCCTGCTCCAGCGCTCGCCAGCGCTCGCCTTCAACATGTTGCAGGAAATCAGCCACCGCCTCCGCGATTTCAACCAGCTTCATCTTCGCGAAGTCGTGCAGGCCGAACGGCTCGCCGTTGTCGGCAATTTCGCCCGTTCCATCATTCACGATCTGAAGACTCCACTGACCATCATCGGTCTTTCCGCCGACATGGCGTGTATGGCCACCTCCACAACTGAAAAGCGCACCCAAGCTCAGGAACGCATTCGAAAACAAGTCCTGCGTATCAACGACATGGTCGGCGACATCCTCGAATACACCCGCAGCAACCGCGACGACGCCGCGCTGGGGCCGGCCAACTACGCTGATTTTATAAAGGAAATCCTGCCCGAGCTTCAGGCCGAAACGGAAAACAAATTCGTCCGCATCGAGCTTCAAGGCGAACCGCCCGCCGCCAAATTGCTTCTCGATCCACGCCGCCTGCGCCGTGTTTTCTTCAACCTCGTCCACAACGCCACCGACTTCATGCTCGACGGCGGGAAAATCTTTTTTCGCTTTAATGGAGACGGAAAAGAAATAGTCACGGAAATCGAGGACACCGGCCCGGGCATCGCGCCGCTGATTGCCGACAAGCTCTTCCAGCCGTTTGCCACGCACGGCAAATCTCATGGCACCGGCCTCGGCCTTTCCATCTGCAAAAAAATCGTCGAAGACCACAAAGGCCGGATTTGGACGCGCACCGTGCCAAAGCACGGCGCAATTTTTTGTTTCGCTTTGCCATTGGCAAATTAATCGCCGTCCTTGAATCGTGAATGGTTGCAACGGAAGCGGACTGGCGACAAACTAACCTGACAATGCAACGATTTAACGATTCACGATTCAACAGCGCCAAGCAATGAACCGAATCAAGCTTCTTTCCGAACAGGTCGCCAATCAAATTGCCGCCGGCGAAGTGGTCGAGAGGCCAGCCAGCGTCGTGAAGGAGTTGGTCGAAAACTCCCTCGATGCCGACGCGAAAAAAATCACAATCGAAATCGGTGCTGGTGGACGAAGCCTCATTCGTGTTATCGACGACGGCTTCGGCATGAGCCGCGATGACGCGCTTCTCTGCCTCGAACGCCATGCGACGAGCAAAATCCGGCGCGCCGAAGATTTATCGGCGATTTCAACAATGGGATTTCGCGGCGAGGCTTTGCCGAGCATCGCCAGCGTTAGCCGCTTCACTTTGACGACGCGCGAACGTGAGGACGCTTCGCCCGAAGGCACGCAAATCACGGTCAACGGCGGCGCAATTGCCGAAGTCAAGGCTGCCGGCAGCGCGCCCGGCACGGGCATCGAAGTCCGCCAATTGTTTTTCAATTTGCCCGCCCGCCGGAAATTTTTGCGCACGGAAGAAACCGAGGCCGCGCACATCCAGCACTACCTCACGCTAGCTGCGCTCGCGTTTCCCGAAGTCGCGTTCACGTTTGTCAAAGACGGACGCAGCGTCTGGCAGTTGCCCGCTGTCAAATCCGGCGCGGCTGTTTCGAGCCGCATCGAAGGTTTGCGCGAACGGCTGCGTGCGCTGCTCGGCGATGAAAAACTTTTGTCCGTAAACTTTTCCGCCGCGCTTGACGTTGACGGAAATTCACCCGTGCCGGACGAAATGGATATTTTTGAGACTTCATTGCCTGAAAAACCGGCGGCTTCGGAAATCTCAAATCTCAAATCTCAAATACGCGTCTGGGGATTAATTGGTTCGCCAGGAGTCTCCCGTGCGACGCGCGAAAGCCAGTTTGTTTTTGTAAACCGCCGTCCGGTGGAAAATCGCGGCATCAATTATGCGCTGATTGAAGGTTGTCACAACTCGCTCATGAAAGGCCGTTATCCGGTCTGCTGTCTGTTCCTCGAAATTGATCCCGCCGCCGTGGACGTGAACATCCATCCCGCCAAGCGCGAGGTGAAATTCCATCGCGAATTCGAAGTGCGAAAATTCGTAGCGCAGGCCGTCAAAGAAACATTGCTCGCATTTCACGGGCAAGAGTCCAAAGTCCAAAGCCCAAAGTCCAAAGCCGCCGAGCAGGTGGAATTTCAAACTGCGCCCGAATCTTCCACCCCCGCACTGCCAAATTTTCCAGGGAAACAGGCCCCAGCATCGTCGGTTGAAACGCCGATTTCCACAACCGCACAAATGCCTTTGAAAACGGGCTTTTCCATGCCATCGAGCCAAATAAGTGCCGACACTGGCAAAGCCGAATTCAAAATTCAAAACTCAAAATTCAAAACTGCCGCCGCGTCACATTCGGCGGAATCAAATCCGCAATCGCCAACTCCGCTGCTCAACGTGCCGCTCCGGCTCGTCGGCGTCGTCGGCAGGCTTTATGTGCTGCTGGAATCGGATCGCGGACTTGTCTTACT
Source organism: Limisphaerales bacterium (assembly GCA_003133815.1). Taxonomy (GTDB): domain Bacteria; phylum Verrucomicrobiota; class Verrucomicrobiia; order Limisphaerales; family UBA11358; genus UBA11358. The sequence goes on from PKZR01000283.1 coordinate 17,332, forward strand.
CGACCAGCACGCGGCGCATGAGCGGATTTTATACGAGCAGATGCTGAATCGTTTAGAACAAAATAGTTTCGCGCCATCGCAGAAATTGTTGCTTCCGGAGACAATTGAATTGCCGCCGCGCGACGCGCAGTTTTTGCGCGAGCAGCTCGTCGTGCTGACCAAGCTTGGCGTCGGCCTGAGCGAATTCGGCGAGCGGACGTTTCTGCTCGACGCGCTGCCGCCGTTCGTCAAGGCCGCCGCCCCGCGCCGATTTGTATTCGACCTTGTAGATGAATTGCGGGCCGCAGGTCGAGAGGTGAACCTCGCTAGGCTCGGCGAACATACCGTGGCCAAGACCGTCTGCCGCCACGCCGTGAAGGCCAATGACCCTCTAGGCGGCATAGAACTTGAAAATCTTGTTGAGGATTTGCGCCGATGCGCGATGCCCTACACCTGCCCTCACGGCCGCCCGACGCTGATTGAAATGAATTATCGCGAATTGGAGAAAAAATTCGGACGGACTCAATAGATGGCTGACGAACAAAAAAATAATAGCAAACCCTGTCCGGTTTCACCCGGTAAAGATGTTGCCGGCGAACATTGGCGATGGTGTCCGCAATGCGGACATGAGCTAATCAATGAAAAATGCAAGCTGCATTGTCCGCGCTGCCATTATTTCATGAGCTGCTCGGATTTCGATTTCGCAAGCTGACCTGTTCCACGAATAAATTTTCTTTGTGTTCATTCGAATCATTCATGGTTAAACTTACACGCCCATGAACGAGTGGAACATACAGTCTCGTGCGCACACCTGCGAGGCGTGCGCCAGCCCGTTTGCTGACAAACAACCGCTGCATACGCTGCTTTTTGACGAGCGCGTGGAAGATTTGCGCCGCTCGGACATTTGCGAGGCGTGCTGGCAAAGTCAATTCAGCGACGGCGCGCGCGAGCGCAAGGGCTTTATTTCTCACTGGCAGGGTATTTACGAAGCACCGACTCCGCCTGTGGATGCAATCCACAAGGACACCGCCGAGACGGTGCTGCGCAAGCTCATCGAGCAGAACGATCCGCGTTACGCGCCCGCCGGTTACATCCTTGCCGTAATGCTCGAACGCAAGCGTATCCTCAAGGTGAAAGAGCAAATTGTCCGCGACGGCCAGCGTGTTTTCATTTACGAGCAGCCGAAGACCGGGGACATTTTCACCATCGCCGATCCGAATCTCCATTTGGACCAGCTTGAACAAGTCCAGCGCGACGTGGCGATGTTGCTGGAACAGGGATTGAATCCAACTCCATCAACGACCGGGATTTCGCCTCAAGCATCGGAGCAAATTCCTGCCGCAGAAGGTGAAATTGCACCTGCGAATTAAATTCCATGTTCGGCGTTGAATCCCTCCAACTGCGACTTGGCTACAGTTTCCACGCCGAAAACCTGTTGCGCCTCGCTCTCACGCATCCGTCCATCGCGCACGAAAGCGGCGTGGTGAGCGAGCATAATCAGCGGCTGGAATTTCTCGGCGACGCGGTGCTGCAACTGGTCCTCACGCAAAAGCTATACGAAAAATTTCCCGCGTTCGACGAAGGCTTGTTGACGAAGGCGCGTGCGAAACTCGTGAATGCCAGTTCGCTCGCAGTCCACGCCCGAGCGCTCGACCTTGGCACGCATTTGATTTTGAGCCGCGGCGAGGAGACGAGCGGCGGGCGCGGACGTGCATCGGCACTCGCGGATGCCTTTGAGTCGCTGCTGGGTGCTATTTTTCTGGATGGCGGTTTTGACGCGGCCCGGGAATTTGTCATGCGCGAGTTCGCCGCCGATTTCAGCACGCTGCCTGATTCGTCCGGCATAGAAAATCCGAAAGGTGAGTTGCAGGAATTGTTGCAATCAAGGTCGGCATGCGCACCCGAATATAAAACCATTTCCGCCACCGGGCCGGATCACGACCGCGTGTTTGAATGCATCGTGCAACACGAAGGCGTTGAACTCGCTCGCGGCCGGGGCAAGAGCAAAAAGGCCGCCGAGAGCGATGCGGCTCTGGCGGCTTTGATAAAGCTGCAGACGGAAACTGGAATCAAGACCGGTTCTTGAGCAGGTCGCGGATTTCGGTCAGGAGCTGTTCGGTCGGTGTGGGCGGCGCAACCGCTTCCTCTTTTTTCACCAGCTTGTTCATCAATTTTATCATCAGGAAAATGCAGAATGCGACGATGACAAAATTCAGCGTGGTTGTAAGGAAATCCCCCCACGCGAGCACCGGTCCGGCCTTTTGCGCCAGATCCAGCGGCAAATGTCCGCCCTGAGTTGCCGGATTTGCCGCATAAGCTTCTTGTGCCTGACTGACTTTATCGGACAGCGGAAAGTAAAGGTTGGTGAAATCAATGTTGCCAACGAGCCGGGCAATCGGCGGCATGATGATGTCCGAAACCACCGAGCTGACGATTTTCCCGAACGCGGCGCCGATGATGACGCCGACGGCAAGATCCACAACATTGCCGCGCATGGCGAACGCCTTGAATTCCTGAATGATTTTCATAAAGCAATCCTTTCTAGACTGCGAAGACCGTAACAAAAAAATTCCGCTTTGGAAATTGAAATTCTGCAAAACCAAACAGCTATTTTTCCTCGTCCAAAAAAGTCAGCTTGACGCCGCCGTCTTTCGGCTTGGAAAAACTGTCGAGCAACGTCGGCGCATTCGCCGGTGCGGAAGAAATTTCATTTTTCGGGTCGGCGTTTTGCGATTCGAGCGCCGAACGCAATGCGCCTTCGACGAGCTGGGCGCAATGAATTTTCATCGGTGGCAGCGGGCCAAGTTCGCCGGCGAGTTCCTCGGTCTTGAGCGCGAGCGCTTCCTCGGCGGTTTTGCCGCGAATCAATTCCGTCGCCAAGCTGGCCACGGCAATCGCGGTTTCACAACCAAACGATTGAAACGTCGCGCGGTCAATGACACGCTTGCCGTCCTGCTGCTTGAACTTCACCCACAGCCGCAGCATCTCGCCGCAATCGGCGTTGCCGACCGTGCCGATGGAATCCGCGCCGGTCATCTCCCCCATGTTTTGGGGATTGGCGAGCGCGGCCTGAATGCGTTTTTGTAAATCGTCAGTCACAGTTTTCAATACTGCGGCACGTTGCGGTCGATTTCATCCGACCACGCGGTGATGCCGCCCTTGACGCTCTTGACGTATTTAAATCCCTGCTGGCGCAGGAAATTCAACGCCTTCAATGACCGCACGCCGGCCTTGCAATGCAGATAATATTGCGTGTTCGGGTCCAGCTCGGTGAAGCGGCTGTGCAGTTCGCTCAACGGCAGCAGCGGCACGCCCGCGACCCTGGCGATCTCGTATTCGTCCGGCTCGCGCACGTCCACGACCTTGATGCCGAGGCCCGGATTATCGAGCGCTTTTTTCATGTCCTGCACGGTGACTTCGTCGGGGTTATCGACATTTTCCGGCTCCGGCACGATGCCGCAGAACGTTTCGTAATCAATCAATTCCTTGATCGTCGGATGCTCGCCGCAAATCGGACACGCCGGATCTTTGCGCAATTTCAATTCGCGAAACTTCAAGTCGAGAGCATTGAACAGCAGCAGTCGCCCAACGAGCGAAGTTCCTTTGCCGAGCGCGAGCTTTAAAATTTCCGTCGCCTGGATGCAGCCAATGATGCCGGGCAACACGCCGAGCACGCCGCCTTCCGCGCAACTCGGCACCATTCCCGGCGGCGGCGGTTCGGGATACAAACAGCGATAACACGGTCCGCCGAGATGCGGCGCGAACACGCTGGCTTGGCCCTCGAAACGGAAAATCGAGCCGTAAACATTTGGCTTCTTGAGCAGCACGCAGGCGTCGTTCGTAAGATAGCGCGTCGGGAAATTATCCGTGCCGTCCACCACGATGTCGTAGGGCCGGATGAGATCGAGCGCGTTTTCGGAAGAGATGCGCGTGTTGTGGATGACGACTTCGCAGTGCGGATTGATGCCGTGAAGGGTTTCCTTCGCCGACTCGGCCTTCGAGCGGCCGACGTCCGCGTCGGTGTGGAGAATCTGCCGTTGCAGATTTGAATAGTCCACCGTGTCGAAATCTACGATGCCGATTTTGCCGATGCCGGCGGCGGCGAGATACATCGCGATAGGCGAGCCGAGGCCGCCCGCGCCGATGCACAGCACGCTCGTGCCCTTGATTTTCTTTTGCCCGGCCAAGCCGACTTCCGGCAAGATCAAGTGCCGGGAGTAACGACGGATTTCTTCGTTGTTCAGTTCCATATATTTCCTGTTCTAAGGGAAACCATGGTAATGCAGATGTGAAGGAAATCAAGTTGCGCAATTTGAATCGGCAACATTGGTGATGACGGCACCACCAAAAGCGTGACCAATTCATCGCCGACTGGAAATTTATTTTTCCGACTGTCGCATCCTTGATAAAGGTGTCCCAAGCATTGAAAGTTCATTCGCGCCGTGTTGATGCCTTAATTATTGCCCGAAAAATTTCTGAATAGGGATCAGTCCTTTGTATTGAAACAAAATCGTCTCCTACAAAACCTCACACGCCAATATCTTCATTCCAAAGTTCCGGCTTCGCCTTGATGAAATCGCGCATGAGCCGGATGCACGCCGGGTCTTGCAGCACTTCCACCTTCACGCCTTGCGAGCGGACGTATTCCTCCGGCCCTTGAAACGTCTGATTCTCGCCGACGACGATGCGCGGGATTTTGTAAAGCAACGCCGCGCCGCTGCACATCGGGCACGGCGAAAGCGTGGAATATAAGATGCAGCGCGAATAAACTTTTGCCGTGAGCCGCCCGGCGTTTTCTAGGCAGTTCATCTCCGCGTGATGAATGACGCTGCCGCGCTGCACGCGCTGGTTGTGCCCGCGCCCGATGATTTTTCCATCGCAAACCAGCACCGAGCCGATGGGAATTCCGCCAGCGGCCAGTCCCTTTTTCGCCTCATCAATCGCGGCTTGGAGAAAAGGATCCATATTTAGCGTGCGAAAATCTGGCGGATGACGTCCTCGATGGGTACTTCCTGGATGTCTATGTCGCTAACGGGCAGTTCATCCAGCAGTGCCTTGCACGCCGGGATAACGCGATCTCGTTTGACTTTCAGCGTGATGGCGTCGGGAGTTTTTTTCACGACTTCTCCATAATGTGCCAGTTTCTCGGCCGGATACTTCTCTGCATTTTCACATTGAATCGTGATGAGCTTGAAATCGGCAAAGCGGTCCACGATTTCGCTCAACTTGCCGTCGAAGAAAATTTTTCCATGGTCAATGATGATGACGCGCTCGCACAATTCCTGAATGTCGGCCATGTAATGGCTCGTGAGCAGTATAGTCGTTTTTTGCGCGGCATTGTGGCGGCGGATGAAATCGCGGACGGTTTTTTGAGACGTCACGTCGAGGCCGATCGTCGGTTCGTCGAGGAAAAGGACTTTCGGCTGGTGCAGCAGCGACGCGATGAGCTCCATTTTCATCCGCTCGCCGAGCGAAAGTTCCCGGACACTGACATTGAGCTTGTCTTTGACGTTTAGCAGTTCGGTCAATTCGCCGACGGTTTGCTCGAAGCGGTCTTTGGAAATGCCGTAAATTTTTGCGTTCAATTCCAGCGATTCGCGCGCGGGCAAATCCCACCAAAGCTGGTTTTTCTGGCCGAGCACGAGCGCGAACTGGCGGCGATAGCCGTCGTCGCGCTCCCACGGCGTGTAGCCGAGAACTTTCGCCGAGCCGCTGGTCGGATAAAGCAGGCCGGCGAGCATTTTCAAAGTCGTGGTTTTGCCCGCGCCGTTCGGGCCGAGAAATCCGACGAGTTCGCCAGGTTCAATCTTGAAGCTGACTTCGTTGACGGCGACGGTCTGTTCGTATTGGCGGCGGAAAAGTCCCTTGATCGCGCCGGAAAATCCCGGCTGCTTTTTGTAAGTGCGGAAGGCTTTTGTGAGATTGCTGACTTCGATGACCGGCATGAAAGCTTTTAGTTTTAAGTTTTAAATTTTTAGTCCCGAAACAAATTAACTAAAAATTCAAAGTTAAGAATTAAAAACTTTCACCGCGCGAGCTGCTTTTCCAGATAGTGGACGACTTGGCGGACGTTGGCGTCCACTTCCATGCGGTCTTTGACGAGGCGGCAGGCGTGCAACACCGTGCCGTGGTCGCGTCCGCCGAAGGCTTCGCCGATGGTGTTGAGCGAACTTTCAGTCATCTGGCGAGTCAGATACATGGCTATCTGGCGCGGGAAGGCGATGTTTTCCGGGCGGCGTTTGCTTGTCATGTCCGCGAGCCGGATGTCAAAATGTTCAGCTACCTTTTTCTGGATGACTTCTACACTGATGGACAGCCGGCCTTCCTCGTGAAGGATTTCGCGCAGCAGATTTTCGACAACTTCAATACTCAGTTTTTTTCCGGTGAGCGAGGCGTAGGACGCGACGCGGATCAGCGCGCCTTCAAGCCGGCGGACGTTGGTGCGGATGCGATTGGCCAGAAAATTCAGCACGTCTTCAGACAGTGTAACGTTCATGGACTGCGCCTTTTTCTTGAGAATGGCCAGACGCATCTCCACATCTGGTGGCTGCAAATCGGTGACCAAGCCCCATTCAAAACGTGAGACAAGCCGATGCTCGAGGTTCTGAATTTCGCTGGCGGGACGGTCGCAGGTCAGCACAATCTGCTTGTGCGATTCGTGCAGCGCGTTGAACGTGTGAAAAAATTCCTCCTGAATGCGTTCCTTGCCGGCGAGAAACTGGATGTCGTCAATGAGCAGCACATCGGTCTGCCGATGCTTTTTCCGGAACGCGGCCAGTTTGTTGTTTTGAATCGCGTCAATGTATTCGTTGGTGAACTTTTCCGATGACAGATAGGCGACACGGGCACCCTTTTTGTTCGCTGCGACGTGCTGACCGATGGCGTGGAGCAAATGCGTCTTCCCAAGGCCGACGCCGCCGTAAAGAAACAGCGGATTGTAGGATTTTCCCGGCGACTGTGCGACGGCGAGCGCGGCGGCGTAGGCAAAATTGTTGTTGTTGCCAACGACAAATGTCTCAAACGTGTTTTTGGGATTGAAAGAATTGTCGCCGTTGGCCGAAACGCGTTCGTGCGCGATTTCGGACGGTTTGGCTTTTGCGGTAGCCCGGACTGGCGCGGAAATCGGGGAGGCGGTTGTTGTCGCTGAAACTTTGAATTTGATCTGCAATTGGCGTCCGGCGGCTATGGCAATCGCGTCTTCCAACAGGCTGATGTAGTTGTCCTTGAGCCAGACTTCGCAAAATTCGTTGGGCGCTTCCAGCGTCGCGTGGCTGCTGTCAATCGCACAGGCGCGCAACGGTGCAAACCACATATTGTAGGTGTCGCGGCTCAATTTGGAGCGAAGTTGCTCCTGTGCCGAATTCCAAATTTTTTCCGCTGAAAGCTGCATTTGTGTTCCGTCAAAAAGTTCGTCGTTATTCACCTAGCTCAAAAAGGGCTGTTTTTCGCCCTTTTTTGCCGCATTTCATTCTGACAAAAAGTTGTCGCCCTGAAAAAGCTGCCGAAAATCCAACTTTGTCCGTCAAAATACTCATTCAAAAATTCAAATTAAAGCGCTGATTTACAGCTGGTTACACCTGATCAATTCTTCACCGCCGATTTTGGTCCGACAAAAATCACAAAACTTCTGAAATATCTCCAATTAACATCAGCGTTTTTATGCGATTGATCCGAAAGTTCCTAGAACAACATATTAACTTTTGTTCGCAAGTTATTCACAGTGGCTTTCTGCCCAATAAAATCAAGCTTGTTTTGTTTTGCGACGCCACGCATTTCGTTCAAACCGCTTGTTCATCTGTCTCCCCAGTGCGGATGCGGATCGCTTTTTCCACCGGACTGACAAAAATTTTCCCGTCACCGATCTTGCCCGTCTTGGCAGCTTGGACAATCGCCTCTACCACTGGGACAACTTGCGCGTCGGCGAGCACTAGTTCAATTTTAATTTTCGGCAGAAAATCCACGGCGTATTCGCTGCCGCGATAAATTTCCGTGTGCCCCTTCTGGCGGCCAAAGCCTTTAACTTCGCTTATAGTCAGACCTTGAACGCCAAGCGCTGCCAGCGCGGATTTTACGTCCTCCAGTTTGAACGGTTTGATGACGGCCTCGATTTTTTTCATGCGATGTTTGTGTTGACGTGTGGATGCTAACAACTGACGCACGGCTGTAAACAGGAATTTTCACCGGCTAAAATATTTGAAGGCATCGAAACGAAGGCCATATTAGACCAACTCGGACAACCCGCAAATTGATCAGAAAGCCGCGATATGAAAAGAAACACTTATATATAAAAAAAGTATTTGACAGAAATAAGCACATGTGATTAACTGTTCACAGTTGCAACGCTGTAGGAGGTGGTTGTGACCTTGATCTTTGATTTTGGGTTTTCGATTTGCGTTCTGGTAACGGCGCAAATTGGAGTTCTCCGTGATCCCACGTTGTTACTCATTCTAAATTCCCCGGGCCTCTCGGTCATCTTCTGACCGCTTGGCCCGGTTTTTTTCTTTATGGGGCCGATTTCATCCAAACCAATGCCCTGCGCGTTCGTTGACACTCAATTTTCCTGCTGCTACCGTCTGCGTTCCTAAAAATGGCGACCGACTACAAAAACACGCTCAACCTGCCGCGCACAGACTTTCCCATGAAAGCCGACCTCGTCACGCGCGAGCCGGAGCGTTTGAAACAGTGGGAAGAGGCGAATCTTTACGAAAAAATCCAGGCCTCGCGCGCGAATGCCGAGAAATTCGTCCTGCACGACGGTCCGCCGTTTGCCAATGGCGACGTCCACGTCGGCACCGCGTTGAACAAGATTCTCAAGGACATCATCATCAAGTATCAGACCCTGCGCGGCAAAAGCGCGCCTTACATTCCCGGCTGGGATTGTCATGGGCTGCCGATTGAATTCAAAGTTTCGCAGGATATGCGCAAGGCTGGCGACACGAGCGCCGATCCGGCAACCATCCGCAAAGCCTGCGACGCCTATGCCCGCAAGTTCATTGACATCCAGCGCACACAATTCAAACGCCTCGGCGTCCTCGGTGATTGGCAAAATCCTTATCTCACGCTGAACAAGGAATACGAGGCCGACGAGCTTCGCCTGTTCGCGGACATCGTGGCCAAGGGCTTTGTTTATCGCGGCAAAAAGCCGGTTTATTGGAGCATTCCCTGCCGCACCGCGTTGGCGGAAGCCGAAGTCGAATATGCCGACCACGTCAGCCAGAGCGTGTTTGTAAAATTTCCCGTCCTCGGCCAGCCGAAGACGTTCATTGTGATCTGGACCACCACGCCGTGGACCTTGCCCGCGAACCTCGCCGTGGCTTACAACAAGGATTTCCAATACGTCAAAGCCATCGTTGGCGAAGAAAATTACATCGTGTTCCGTGGCCTGCTGCCGGCCGTGGCCGAGAAATGCGGCTGGGCGAATTTCACCGAGACACCGTTCCCGACCGAACAACTTGCGACGATTCAGTATCAACATCCGTTTTGCAACCGCACTGGCCAAGCCTTCGCCGCTGACTTTGTCACGGCTGACACCGGCACGGGTTTCGTGCATATCGCGCCTGGTCACGGCTTGGACGATTACAATCTCGGCCGCCAAAACGGCCTGCCGATTTACTCGCCCGTCAACGACGACGGCGCGCTGGCCTATTCAAATGAATTGCCGGTCGAGCAACAAATGCCCGCTGAGTTGCTCGGTAAATCCATCCTCGAAAAACATGGCAAGAGCGACGCCAACGAAGCCGTCCTGCACGAACTCCGCGTCCGCCACGCGCTGTTGCATCAGGAGAATTATCATCACAGCTATCCGCACTGCTGGCGCAGCAAAACGCCTGTCATCTTCCGTGCGATGGATCAGTGGTTCATCAAGATTGACCATGTTGTTTCCGGCGTAGCGGCTGACGGCAGTCAGCCGCAAACTTCCGGGAATTTTACCGGCGTTCTACCGAACGCCGCTACGTTCCGCGAGCAGGCCCTCGCCGAGATTGACCGAGTGAAATGGATTCCCGACTGGGGTGTCAACCGCATCAAAGGTGCCGTGCAATCGCGGCCCGACTGGTGCATCAGCCGCCAGCGCACCTGGGGCGTGCCGCTGCCCGCATTCTACGACGCGAAAGGCGAAGCCATCCTCGACGCGCAAATCGTCCGCAACGCCGCCGATCTCATTGAGCAACACGGTTCAAACGTGTGGTTCGAGAAATCCGCCGCTGAACTCTGGGCGCTCGTCAAGCCGGCGAATTGGACCGGTGCCGAAGCCGTCGCCAAGTCAAACGACACGCTCGACGTGTGGATTGATTCCGGTTCGTCATCGCGCGCCGTGCTCATGCGCCGCCCGGAACTTTCCCATTCCGCACTCCGCACTCCGCACTCCGCACTCGACTGGCAGGCCGACGTTTATCTCGAAGGCTCGGATCAGCATCGCGGCTGGTTTCAATCCTCGCTGCTGCTTTCGCTCGCGGGCAACGGCGCGGCACCGTTCAAGACTGTGCTCACGCACGGTTTCATGGTGGACGCCGACCGCGAAAAAATTTCCAAGAGCAAGCAGGGGGGATACGAAAAACCGCAGACCTCCGAAGCCTACGTTAAAAAATACGGCGCGGACGTCGTGCGGCTGTGGGTGGCGTCGCAGGATTACCGCAGCGACATCGTGGTGAGCGAGGAACGCATCAACAAAGTCGGCGAGACCTATCGCGGCATCCGCAACGCGCTGCGCTACCAGCTCTCGAACCTTTACGATTTTGATCCGGCCAAACATTCCGTGGCGGACGACAAGCTGACCGGCCTCGACCGCTGGATTCTCGGCGAGTTCGCGAAGCTCGAAGCCGAAGTCCTCGCCGCCTACGACCAATACGAATTCCACATCGTCTATCAAAAGCTGAGCCAGTTCATCGCCGTGGAACTCTCGTCGGTCTATCACGACGTCATCAAGGACCGGCTCTACACCGACGCCGCGAATTCGCCGCGCCGCCGCTCCACGCAGACCGCGCTGCACCGGCTCGTGACCGGCCTGTGCCAGATGCTCGCGCCGATCCTGGCCTTCACGGCGGACGAAGCGTGGGAATTTGTGCCGGGCAAACCGACCGGCTCGGTGCATGAAAGCGAATTCAAGCAATGCACTCTGACGCTAGACCCTGATGAAATTGGAAAATGGGTCTGGCTCAAACAATGGCGTGAAAAAATTCTTCCTGAATTGGAAAAAGCGCGCCAAGCCAAAACCATCGGCAAAGCTTTGGATGCAAAAATCGAATTCGTTGTTCCTCAAGTTCAGTGGCAATTGTCTGATTCTGAATTGCTCCGTGAACTCGTCAATGTATCCGCGTTGAAAATTACGGTTGGCGAGAATGATTCACTTGTTGTTTCCAAAGCCGACGGCCAGAAATGCGAACGCTGCTGGCATTGGGAAACGGACATCGGCCAGAACGCCGAGCATCCAACCATCTGCGGTCGCTGTGTCGAGGCAGTGAAACAGACGCTTTAGCCGCAGGCGTTCAGCGTGGAATTTTAACGCCCGGAATTTTCAACGTGCCACTCCAATTTGGAGGTGACGTAAGTCCCGGTACTTCTTCGATTTGAAATGTCCCTTCCAAAGAATAATCAGCGCGATTTTCCTTATCAATGACCCAAACGCCATCTCCTAGAACGATTTCGATGCATTCTTTCGGGGGAGCTTCCCCAAGGAACCATCCTCCCGGCGCGTGCCGGTTTACGTTCAGGCGCAATGAACTTTCGAAGGGTATGTCGAGCGCGAATGCAGGCACTATCATTTCACGAATGCCTATGGGTGCTCCGATAACTGTTTTCCCGGCATTGTCAAGGACGCGACATTGAAAACTCGTCTGCGGATTGAATTCATGAATTTGAATTGCATCAAGGACGTCGGCGACATTTTGGAGTTCGAGAAATACTTTTGGACGTTGCACGCCGTTTTCTTCTTTCGCTTGCGTGACAATTAATCTTCCACGCAAGCCATTCACGGCTTCAGACCAAGCGCCGTCATTTTCATTTGTATTTTCTGCCCGGACGTTTGTAAAAATCAATAAAGCCGTGAAAACGAGAGGTACTTTTTTCATGGCGAATTTATCGCTCTAATTTCTTTTCGCCGCAACCCAATTTATGCCGGCTGCCGCTGCGTTCCAGCGCAACCGGCGCGGCTCCCAGCCCCGTCCGGGGCGAAATCGCTGTAGAAACGCATCCCAAAACATTTTCCAGCTCCGTCAGGTGCGGCATATTCCACCCGTCGCCCGCCGATGTCGCTCCTGACGGAGCTTCTGATTTCACGAAATGTCAAAACTACAAATATGCCGCGCCTACGGCGCTGGGGCTATTTTCGCTCGTCGCCTTGCGACTTTTTCGCCCCGCCAGCCCTTTTTCAGCCCGGAAATGGGCAGGAAGGCTTGAATTGGGGGTGGAAAAGGCCATTTTTATCATAATCTGCTGTAAATGATAATGTTGCGATGCTGGAGGTTGACTCATTTAGCTTCACCGGTGACTCTTTTAGCCTCAACTTTGACTCTCCGAGCCTCAACGGAGACGTTCTGAACCTCACCGTTGACCCTCCGGGCCACAACGCCGACCCTTTGAGCTTCAATGATGAGCTTCCGGACTTCAATGACGAGGCTTTGAGGGTGACGGTTGAAGCTGCGAACTTCAACGCTGACTTCGGCAGCCTTATCGTTGAAGCGTCGGGAGAGGACTTTGCACGCGCCAAAACTTTGGTCCAGAAAAATCACACCGGCTGCTGCTGGGTGAGGAAACGATAACAAGCCAATTTGCCGAATTGTGCCAATCCGGATGCTGCGCTATTTTCCAAGTTGAATGACTGACGAAATCAAAGATTCCGCCGCCAATCCGTCTCCGCAAAAACTTCGTCTTGCGGTGACGCTGCTGGCCGTCACGCTATCGCTGCTCGCGTTAGAGGCATTTTGTTTTTTTTCAGCACCACCGCTGGACGAGGAGCAAAAGGCGCTGCTGGCGTGGGAAGGCGTCCGCGCACCGGATTTTTCCGTGACCAATTTGGACGGTCAGGCGTTCCGGCTCGCCGATTTGAAGGGCAAACGGGTCATCATCAATTTCTGGGCGACATGGTGCGTGCCCTGCCTGTCGGAAATCCCCGACTTCATCAAGCTGCGCGCGGAAACTTCGCCGGCAAACCTTGTCATCCTCGGTATGAGCACGGATGACGCGGCGACGCAAAGGGCTTTTGCGCAGCGGAACGGCGTCAATTATCCGCTCGCCGTCCTGCAAAGTGTGCCGTCGCCTTATCGGGACACGATTGAAATTCCGGTGACGATGGTGATTGATCGCAACGGAGTGATTCAACAGATCTTGTTCGGTCCGCAGGAATTGAAGACGCTGGAAAAATATGCGGCGGAGGCGGATTTCAGCGGCCAGGTGAAATCTGCTCCTGATGCCCAAGTCGCAAAATAATATTTACGCCGGCTGCTGCTGTGTGAGGCAGTGCAACGAGCCGAAGCCCAGGACCAAATCCACCGCGTGAATGCCGACGACGGGGCGGTCGCGGAACAGTTCGCCCAAAATGCC